>CBDUMS010000056.1:0-24681 GCA_965368405.1 uncultured Cyclobacteriaceae bacterium | reverse complement strand
ATGGTCTTTACGTATTCCAGCATAAACTTTGTAATTAAGTAAATAGAACGTTTTATTCATAACGAACGATCAAGATCATTCGTATAAGACAGTAGAAAGATAGGAAATCTAATCAAGATTTCCAAGAATTGTATAATTTGGTGCTTTCAATTAAATCTGGCTATGTTTAAGAGAATTTTATGGTGTTGGAGCCTGGTTTTATTACCGCTACTATTTAGCCTTCAAGGCTATGGGCAAGAGGTAAAAATAGAGTTAGGTCCTAATCAAATAGGTGAAAATCAGTCGTTTACGATTACTATTGTTGCCAATAATAGTAGTATCAAGTCTTACGATCAGTTCCCAGATATACCTGGATTACGAAAAAGAGGTACATCTTCATCCAGTTCTACCCAGATCGTTAATGGCAGGGTTTCTTCTTCTCATAGTATAATAATGAGCTATACTCCTGCTAAGCAGGGTAAAGTCACAATTCCGGACTTTAGTATTACAGTAAACGACGAAAAAATTCAGGCTAAAGGAATGGTTCTGACTGTAGGCCCGCCTGTGCAACAGCGCCAACACGACCCATTTAATAACGATCCTTTTCAGGACTTCTTTGGAAATCGCAGTCAACCGCAAGAATTTGTTGATGTAAAAGACGATGCCTTTTTAGCACTAACAACCTCTAAAAAAGAAGTATATATCGGAGAAGGCTTTACAGCAAACCTGGCCTTTTATGTTGCTGTGGCGAATCGAGCACCTTTACAGTTCTATGATCTAGGAAGACAACTTGGAGAGATATTGAAACAGGTTAAACCACAGGACTGCTGGGAAGAAAACTTCAATATCGAAAAGATAAATGGAATTCCCATTGAGATAAATGGTAAGATGTATACACAATATAAAATCTACCAGGGCGAATTCTACCCCCTGAATACACAAGACATTAATTTTCCTAAAATTGGTTTAGAAATGATAAAATATCAGGTGGCGAAGAACCCATCCTTTTTTGGCCAGAACAGGAAAGAGGGTTTTAAAACCTTTTATTCCAAGCCCACTACGGTTAAAGTAATAGATTTACCACCCCACCCTCTAAAAGATCAGGTTGCGGTAGGGCATTTTCAGCTTAGAGAAAAGATAGATAAAACAGAGCTAAGAACAGGCCAGAGTTTTGCCTATGATTTCGATCTTTTTGGTGAAGGCAACATAGCGGCTATTCCACCACCAAACATTCCTGATGTCGATGATATTGAGTTTTATAAACCCAATGTCGACCAAAGTATTCGCAGGAGCAATAATACTGTTACCGGCGCAAAATCTTTCAGCTATTATGGAATACCGAATGAGCCCGGCACTTATAACCTGAAGGATTATTTTCAATGGGTTTTCTTCAATACCCGAAAGGATACTTACGATACACTTCAATCGAATGTAACTATTCTGGTAACTGGCGAGAGCAAAAAGAATGAGACCATAATAGCCAATGATTTGGGAACATTCTATGATCTGATTGAAGTCGAAGACAACACGTTAATACAGAAAAACGATTGGGAGCTTATCAAGATAATAGCAAATGGCTTTATTTTGCTAATTTTGGCAGCTTCTGCCTACGTTGTCTTTAAGAAATAGATGAAAAATAGTTTTGGTAACATATTTAGGATCACCTCATTTGGCGAGTCTCATGGCACAGGTGTAGGAGTAGTGATCGATGGCTGTCCGGCCAATATCTCTCTGGATTTTGCACAAATTCAATCTGATTTAGACCGAAGGAAGCCGGGGCAATCTGCACTTACAACAGCACGCAAAGAGGCGGATGAATTTGAGTTGGTTTCTGGTGTTTTCGAAGGACGAACAACAGGATCGCCAATTGCAATTTTAATAAAGAACCTCGATGCTCGATCTAAAGATTACGGGCATATTGCCGCTCAGTATAGACCCTCGCATGCCGATTATACCTATGAGGAAAAATATGGTCACCGCGATTATCGTGGAGGTGGCCGCTCGTCGGCACGCATAACGGCAGGATGGGTGGCCGCTGGAGCAATTGCCAAACAGGTAATTGCTCAATTAGGCATAAGAACTCGAGCCTATGTTAGTCAGGTTGGCGATATAAGAACAACGAATGTTTATTCAGTTGAGGAGCTTTTGGAGCAAGCCGAAAACGATCTTAGGTGCCCCGATTCTGGCACATCGGAGGCCATGGTTGACCTTATTAAAAAGGTGAAGAAATCTGGAGATACGATTGGAGGTGTTGTTACAGGGGTTGTATCGGGTGTTCCTGTGGGTTTAGGCGAGCCTATATTTATGAAACTTCATGCTCAGCTTGGTATGGCCATGCTTAGTATTAATGCAGTAAAAGGATTTGATTATGGCAGCGGGTTTGATGGCGTATCATTAAAAGGCTCTGAACATAATGATATAATTGAAAAAACCGATAGTGGTGTGCGAACCCAAACCAATTACTCTGGGGGTGTGCAAGGCGGCATAAGCAATGGCGAAGAGATTTATTTTAGAGTTGCTTTTAAGCCGGTCGCGACCATAATGCAACCACAAGACAGTATTAATAAAGAGGGTGATGCAGTGAAGGTTGAAGGGAAAGGTCGTCATGACCCTTGTGTTGTACCGCGTGCTGTACCAATCGTGGAAGCTATGACCGCGTTAGTCATGGCCGACTTTGTATTAATGAACCAAACAACTAAATTGGGCGGCTGATAACTGAACTATGAAAAAACTACCCTTACACACCAAGATTCTAATTGGAATGACCTTGGGATTGATTTTTGGCATGATCGCCATCCAATTTTCAGGCTTATCAAGTTTTACTATAGATTTTATTAAACCATTTGGTACAATCTTTATTCGATCGTTGAAAATGGTGGCAGTACCCTTAGTCTTGGCGTCGCTAATAATTGGGGTTGCGAATATTGGTGATATCTCTAAACTGTCCAGGATGGGCGGTAAAACATTGCTAATTTTTGTAGTTACTACAATAATCTCTATTAGCCTTGGTCTCTCACTTGTAGCGGTATTAAAACCAGGATATAAGTTGCCAGAGGAGACACGGCAAAATCTAATGTCGTTATACGATGCCAATGCCAGTAGTAAAATTGATGTTGCACAAGATGTAAAAACACGTGGGCCTCTTCAGCCACTGGTTGATATGGTACCTGATAATATTTTTCTTGCAGCATCAAATAATGGCTTAATGTTGCAGGTTGTTTTCTTTGCTTTATTGGTTGGGGTGGCACTCTTGCAAACTCCCAAGGAAAAAGGAGCTACGGTGCTGAGTTTTTTCAACGGGCTTAACGAGGTGATTATTAAAATTGTGCAGTATATCATGATGATCGCCCCTTATGGTGTTTTTGCTTTAATTGCATCGCTCATTATAGAGATAGCAGGGGATGATCCGGACAAGGCATGGGAGCTTTTGTATGCTTTGTTGTGGTATACGATTACCGTGATTTTAGGAATGCTTGTAATGATGGCCATCATTTATCCTATCTTGATAAGATATTTCTCCAAGATTAAGTACTTCAGCTTCTTTAAGGGAATTCGACCCGCAATGCTTTTAGGTTTTAGCACCAGTTCAAGTACTGCTACCCTTCCCGTTACGATGGATCGCGTAGAAAAGAAACTGGGAGTATCGGAAGAGGTAAGCAGCTTTGTTTTACCGCTTGGTGCAACGATCAATATGAATGGAACAAGCCTTTATCAAGGTGTTTCTGCTGTATTTATTGCACAGGCCATGGGGCTTGATTTATCCCTATCCCAGCAGTTGATGATCGTACTAACCGCAACCTTGGCGGCTGTTGGAACAGCTGGTGTACCCGGAGCAGGTTTAGTAATGCTTGTTATTGTGCTTGAAGCTGCTGGAATTCCTGCGGCAGGCATTGCGCTCATTATGGCACCGGAAAGAATCTTAGACATGATAAGGACGATGGTAAATATAACCGGTGATGCCTCAGTAGCTGTTGTGGTAGCCTCAACTGAGAATGCGCTTAAGCCTGTGGAGGAGCTTGAAAGTCCTCAAGGATAAAATCCATATATTAGACGGAAAGCTTAAAACAAAAACCGATGCGTAAACTTCCTATTCATGTTAAAATAATGATTGGCCTTGTACTTGGGGTAATCTGGGCTTTTATCTCAAGTGCTCTTGGGTGGAATGCATTTACAATCACATGGATTGATCCATTCGGAACGATCTTTATCCGATTATTGAAGTTCATTGCCGTTCCACTAGTCCTGTTTTCTATAATTGGTGGAGTAGCTAATTTGAGCGATGTCTCAAAACTGGGCCGTTTAGGAGGAAAAACGCTACTTGCTTATATGGCCACCACTTTCATGGCTATTTTTATTGGTTTGCTGTTTGTAAACGTTATCAAGCCGGGGTCGCACGTAGATGACGAACAACGTATCAAAAATAGGCTCAGCTATGAATTATGGCTTCAAGAAGAAGGAATGGGCGAATCGCAGGATGGTCTAAATTTTCTTGATGATCCAAAGTATTCGCAATATCTAACACAATCACAGGAGGACCAAAGATTAACTGAAGCCCAGAAAAAGGACTTAGCGGAAAAAATGGGTGCTGCTAAGGCTCAGAAAGAGAGCAGTCCACTAACGTTTATCGTGAATATGGTCCCCGAAAACGTACTTTTTTCCATCAGCAATAACCAGCTGATGCTACAGGTTATTTTCTTTGCTATCTTTTTTGGGATAACCGTTGTTCTTATTCCCAAGGATAAATCAGCGCCAATTATCGCCTTTGTCGAAGGGGTGAATGCAATATTTATTAAGATGGTAGACCTTGTAATGAGGGCAGCGCCATTTTTTGTATTTGCTCTTTTATCTGGGGTGGTTGCCAAGATGGCCGATACACCCGCAGAGGTCTTTGATATATTTCTTGGCTTGGGCTCATATGCACTAACCTTATTAGCAGGGCTGTTCTTTGTGATTTTTGTAATGTACCCAACCATCATCAAAATCTTCGTAAAGAAAATTACTTATAGAGAGTTCTTTAGAAATATTAGCCCTGCACAATTCCTGGGATTCTCAACCAGCTCTAGTGCGGCTACCTTGCCCGTTACTATGGAATGTGTAGAAGATAATATGGGTGTTCCAAAGAGTATCTCAAGTTTTGTTCTGCCTATCGGAGCCACCGTAAATATGGATGGCACCAGTCTACATCAGGCCGTTGCTGTAATATTTATGGCTCAGTTGCATATGGTAGATCTAACTATTGGTCAGCAATTGACTATTGTGCTTACGGCATCGCTGGCCTCTATTGGCGCTGCCGCAGTACCTAGTGCGGGCCTAATCATGATGATTATTGTCTTACAATCTGTCGGGCTTAATCCAGCCTGGGTAGCCATTATTTTCCCGATCGATCGACCATTAGATATGGTACGTACTGTAGTAAATGTAACTGGTGATGCTACTGTATCGACATTAATAGCAAAATCTGAAGGGGAACTTAAAAAATATAGTTAGCGTTTTAATTAATCTAAAAGCTATATCTTTGCTATTTAGAAACATTCTTAATTAGCTATATGGGAACTTCCAGTACAGAAAAAATCGCCTCGAGACAAGTTACGATATATACCGAATCGAACCCCAATCCGAACTCTATGAAGTTTGTGGCTAACTTTATGTTAGTTGAAGATGGCTTAAGCTTTGATTTTCCAAACGTAAAGGCAGCTTTGGATGCACCGCTTGCACACAAGCTTTTCGATAAATTTGATTTTGTAGATCGGGTTTTTTATATGAGCAATTTCGTAACCGTTACAAAGACGGATGCCGTTGATTGGTCTGAAGCGCGGATATTGGTAAGCCAGTTTATTAAGGAGCACCTTGAAAATAATGAGCCTATTTTAGCGGAACCGGAGCGAATCGTTAAAATAGAAGAACCCAGTGAGGATGCAGATCCTATTATCACTCAAATTAAGGATGTACTTGATGAGTACATTAAGCCAGCCGTAGAAATGGATGGTGGTGCTATAACATTTGACTCATACGATGAGGGTGTTGTAAAAGTGTTGTTGCAAGGTTCATGTAGCGGGTGCCCTTCGAGTACCATTACCTTAAAAGCCGGCATTGAGAGTTTGCTTAAACGTGCAATTCCTGAAATCCAGTCGGTAGAAGCGGTAGAGGTATAGCTTTCCATACGATACCGATCGTATGAATTAAGGTTGGATTAATTATCAAAAGTTATAGCTTTATGGCTTAACTTATAATTATGAAATCCAAATTTTTACTCTTAGCGTCACTCCTTTATTTTTCCTGTACGGTTAACGAAACGAGCAACGATCTCTATTCTCAAATAAATTCAGAAATTCTTGACAATTCCCGCGCCTATTCGGATTTGGAAGAGGAAACCATTCTTATTGGGCATCGTCTTACGGGTTCAGAAAATGGTGCAAAAGCGGAACAATTTATCTACGATAAACTGGTGGGCTACGGTTTCGAAGATGTTAAGTTTCAGCCATTCGAAGTTAATGCCTGGAGTAGAAAGTCAATTGCGGTAGAGTTAATCTCAAATGGCAAAGCAGCAAACTTAAAGGCAGTTAGTTTGGGTCATTCTCCTGTAGAATCGGAGGTTTCTGCACCTTTAATGGATATGGGCAATGGATTGGTCGAAGACTATGAGGAGATAGGTGATGCCTTAAAAGGCAAGTTAGCTTTGATATATATTGGAATTCTTCCGGATTCAGGGGAAGGAAAAAAGAACCTTCACAGGTCTGAGAAGGCTAAGCTGGCCATTCAACATGGCGCTGCCGGTGTGGTTATCTTTAATCAGGTCCCTAATGGCGTACTCCTAACCGGAACAGCTTCTGTTACGGGCGACTTGCTACCCGTTCCTGCAATATGTATAGGTTACGAAGACGGCCTTACGATAAAAGAGTTATTGGCTCAATCAGAAACTGTATCGGCATCAATCAAAATGTCTAATTATAGTGGACCTATTAAGGCGCGAAATGTAATTGCAACCTTACCAGGTAGTGAATTACCAAACGAAGAAGTAATAGTAGGGGGCCATTTGGATAGTTGGGATCTGGCGACAGGAGCGATTGACAATGGAATAGGCTCATTTGCAGTATTGGATATTGCCCGATCATTTCAGGCTAATAATCTTAAGCCTAAGCGCACCACAAAATTTGTATTTTTTATGGGAGAAGAACAAGGCTTACTAGGCTCACGTTATTATGTAAATGAAGCAGAAGAGACTGGTGAAGTTGAGAAGATAAAGTTTATGATGAACCTGGATATGACAGGAAACCCCATTGGAATTAATATTGGGGCCAGCGAAGTTGATACCACCTTCTTTAATGGTCTTAATTCTCGACTTAATGAGCTAGACACAGCATATTCTGGCACATTTAGTATGCGAGCTGGCTTACATAGCGACCATCAACCTTTTATGCTGGCTGGTGTCCCTATAATTTCCCTGCACTCAAACCTCGATCGCAGCATATATCGTTGTTATCATGCAGATTGCGATGATTTTAGCTTGGTTAATGAAGAACATATACGCAATACAACACGGTATGGCACCATGATTTTGTACGCTGTAGCGAATGCGAACAACCTCCCTGCACAGCGACTATCCTCAGAAGAAACCCGTCAATTCATGATTGACAATGGGCTTGAAGAAAACCTAAAAATGCAGGGCGATTGGCGCTGGGATTAAGAAGCTATTTAAACTTTTTAAACTTTGCAATCAAACCAATACCAAGGGCCTGTCTGAACTGCACACGAGGACCAAAACTATCATTGATACCATCGTCAGTAGTATCAATTGGGATGGCAATATCCTGATCATAAATCAGGTTAGTTGTCAAATTAGCTGAAAGCCAACCATTAATTTTGAAGTCAACGATTAAATCCCAGTTAATATCCCAAACTGCCAGGTCTTCATAATTACCAAACATGGTAAATAGAGTTGTTAGGGTAACGTTTTTTACCACTTCTTTTTTGTAAAAGAGTGATGCAAACGCACCAAATTCTGCGCGTACATTTGATAGCGTATCAACCCCGTAGGCCCCTTGGGCTGATAAGACATCATTCAAGACGAAAGTTGTTTTATTAGTTACTGGCGATAGTAAAAACTTAAAGTCTTCACTCTTTTCATATTTAAAACCAAGGCCAGCAACAAGATAACCGGGTGCCATAAACGTACTGACTAGAGTAGAATCGTCCGGCAGGTTAAAACCATCGGCGAACTGAGTTCTAAAATTGGCATTAAAGGAGGCGTACCACGGACTATCACCCATTTCGTAGCCAACTGTTGTATTCAATAAGATTTGGTCATCCGTTTTGTTAAGAGGGTCCTCTCCCTGCTTTGACAAACCATATCCCAGGACAACCGCGTTATTCCATTTCCATTTGTCCTTGGAATAATCGGCGGTCATATTAAAGGAAATATTTCCAGCAAGTGAATTCTGACCCCCGGCAGCCCAGTTAGTTAATGCCACCTGGTTAAAAACAAGGCCAGCCTTTCCGTTGATACGCCAAACAGTATCTTGTAATACTTCGTCCTGAGCGTATGCTTTAATTCCGCCGAACCCAATTAAGAGTGCGACTATTATTATCTTTCTCATAAAACAGTTAATATGTACTTCTAAAATTATTTATTATGAACATGTACATCCATTTGTGGGAATGGAATATTAATTCCACCAGCGTTAAATGCATGGTAAACCTTCTCGTTGGTATCGAAAAATACCCCCCAGTAATCTGCAGCATTAACCCAAACTCTAACCGTTAGATTTACCGAGCTATCGGCCATTTCACCTAAGGCAATAAATACAGCTGGATCTTTTAATACTCGTTCATCAGATTCAACAATGTTCCGAATTATTTCTTTGGCTTTATCTACGTCGTCTCCATAGCCGATGCCAAAGGTCCAATCAACACGGCGTGTTTCCTGGGTACTGAAATTCGTTAAAGAACCATTAGATAATGGACCATTAGGAATGATGATTGTTTTGTTATCAGGTGTGGTTAAAACGGTCACAAAAATTTGAATTTCTTTTACGCTACCGATATATCCTTGCGCTTCGATTACATCACCTACTTTATAAGGCTTGAAGAGTAATATCATTACCCCGCCTGCAAAATTTTGTAAAGTACCAGATAAGGCCATGCCAACAGCAAGACCTGCCGCTGCCAAGATAGCAATGAAGGAAGTCATTTCAATTCCTAGCATGGTCATAATGCTTATACCCAGCATTACTTTTAGGACCGCACCAATTAATGATTGTAAGAAGGGTCTCAAAGACTCATCTACATTGGCTTTTGTCATAACGCGTTTAATCACCCGCTGAATCCAACCTATAATCCATAAACCAATAACGAGCACAACAATGGCTCCTAATAGCTTTGGCCCGTAAGTCATCACAAAATCCATGGCGTAATTGGTGAGTTCGGTACTCTTGTCGGTAATTGCTTCTAAGTCTTGCATAATTTTTTTAAGATTAATTTGACACAAATTTAGATTTACTGAGCAATAAATAAAACAATTGTTGTGTAGAATTGTTTAAGCTTAAGTTTGTGCTGTGCAATGCCTATTAATTCAATCTGGAGAAATTCAATGGTGGGGATTTTTAATTCTCCTCCTCCTATTAATTGGGGCCAACCTCATGCGTAAGCGTTTCCGCTAGTTTAATTCTTGTTCTAACAATCTTTTAATTGTCTCAGAATTAGTAAATTAGGATGTTCAAAAGACTTTCTTAATTGCTATGAGACATTCCTTTACATTTCTGGCCTTATTAGTTTCCAGCACTATATTGGCCCAAACTACGCGAATTGTAGATCATAATTTTAATGCACCAACGGGCGCAGACGTATTTAGCACATTGCAAGCAGCTGTAGATGCCGCTAATGATGGTGACATTATTCAGGTCCAACCTAGCGCAACAGCTTATGGCAATGTTACTATCGATAAAAGAATTACGCTCATTGGAATTGGGTTTAATCTTACCAAGGAAATACCATATCAGTCTACGGTAGGAACAATTAACCTCACAAGGAATGCCACGAATGCTGAAAATGCATCTGGATCTGTAATAACGGGTCTAATAATAAGTACAATTAACCTCGGCGTCCCAAACGGTGCGACCTATACTCTTTCCGATGTCACAATTCATAATTGTTCTGTAGCAACAATAAGTGGGGCTACTAATGGTGTTCCATTAAATAACTTATTGATCTATGCTAATGATATTATCAGTTCGGTACGAATTTACAATTTGGTTTCGGGCGACTCCTGGTTTCGAAATAATGTCGTACGTGCTAATTATGTTGATTTCCGAAGTGCTTCACCTTCGACTGTAACAATTACTAATAACATCATATACGGTTACATCTATATTACAGCGGCAACAACCTCAATACCTATTCTTAATAATAATTTTATAGGAGCCTCTGCTTCAACTTATAGCTTTGGTTATATAAATGAGAAAATAATAAGCAATAATATATTTTATGGAAGAACCCCTGCAGCTAATACTGCAGGAACGGCTTCTGCAAATCTTACTAATTCCATCTTTACCAACAACCTCTCAATCTCAACAGGTAATGATGCGCTACCTCCTGCCGGAGCAACCAATTCAGGTAGTTTTAACCAGGTTACCGTAAGCCCAGGCTTTACAAATGTGCCAGTATCAAATACATGGTCAAGTTCTTACGATTATACCCTAGTGGTAGGGCCGCCACCATCTGCCGCTATCGATGCAGGTTCTGATGGTACAGATATTGGCATTACCGGTGGTTTTTATCCATGGATAGAACCAAACCTCGTGCTTAAAACTACCGCTGCTCCTACAATAGAGATTCTTAATACATCCACAATTATAAATCCTACCGACCCCTTGCCTGTTCGGGTGAAAGCTAAGAGTAATTAATATCGTATTCGTTCAATTTACCTAATTGCTCCGACCTAAAAAGCTATATCTCCTTATTGCCATAGTCATCGCAAGTTGGCTAACAGGTACAAGTGCGTTTTCTCAAACAATTACAGATATTGAGTATTTTATCGATGATGACCCAGGTGTAGGTCTAGCAACTCAATGGCCAAGTATTACACCAAATTCAATATTGGATTTGATAAGAGATCTTCCCGAGGCACTTGGGCTTCCTGATGGGTTGCACACGCTTTACATAAGAGCGAAAGACAGCAATGGTATCTGGGGCTTTACAGAGGCAAGGCCTTTTATTGTGAAAACGAATAACTCTATAGTAATTCCACCTGCGGCAGAAATTGAAAAAATAGAGTATTTTATTGACAACGACCCCGGACAGGGTAATGGTATCAATATTCCTGTAACTCAAGGCGCTGTGGTTGACATCAATACCGCGATAAGCAGTATTAGTCCTGTTACTTTAACAGAAGGATTTCATACTGTTGGAATCAGAGCTCGCAACACCGACTTAGTCTGGGGGTTTTATGAAGTTAGGCAAATCATTGTTAAGTCGAACATAGGTCAGACTACGCCAACGGTTTATATTGTTGAAGAAATCGAGTACTTTTTCGATGATGACCCTGGGGTGGGTCTAGCCAGTAAATGGCCAAGTTTTACCCAAAGTGCGAATGTCGACCTCATGGAAGACTTACCGGAGGCTGCTGCACTCACTCCGGGGCAACATGTACTAGTAACAAGAGCGAAAAATGCAAATGGCGATTGGGGCTTCTATGAAAGAAGGCAAATAATCGTCAAGGAAAACTTTACTGTTTCAAGTACTGAGTCGCCAATCACTAGAATGGAGTATTACATTGATGGCGTAGACCCGGGTACAGGAAATGGACAAGATATACCCGTTACACCTAGCACCCTGATTGACTTAAATACGGTAGATGTGGCAACTTCAGGCACGTTGGTAGATGGCCAGCATACTATCACGGTCCGTGCAATGAATCAGGACGGGGTATGGAGCATGTCCGAAACGTCGACTTTCGATGTGCTCGATGATTGCACCCAACCTACGGCCGCCTTTACCCCCCAACTGGCCTGTGCTGGTCAACCGGTAACCTTTGTGGATAATAGCACCAATCTGCAGCCCGATGCCGCATATCGCTGGTATTTGGATGGTGATGATACCATTGATGACACCACTATAGGCAATGCTAGCTTTACCTATGATAATCCAGGAACGTATACAGTATCTCTTGCTATCCGACAGGGGACAATATGTTTGGATAGTATAAGCAATGTTTTCACCATAAAACCCTTGCCGGCGGTGGTTTTTAGTAGTACCGGAACAACAACAAACCAGGCAACGACATTCGAGGCCTCAACAGTTAATCTTGATCCAGCAGCCACCTGGAGCTGGGATTTTGATTCGGATGGTACACCGGAAAGTACCAATCCAAATACTGCCACTCATACTTATACGGTTGGTGGTAGTTATACAACTACACTGACAGTAAGCGATGGCCTCGGCTGTGAAGTAACTGTTACAAAATCAATTACGGTTGGATCTGGCGGAGGTACTGTAGTTCCTCAGGCCAATTTTTTAGCGAGTAACGGATGTACTGGGAGCACTATTAATTTTATAGACTTGTCTAGAGATTTACCATTAGGTGCTACTTATAGCTGGGACTTCGATGGTGATGGCGTTGCGGACGATACCGTTATCGGATCGACGAGCTATGTTTACGGTAATGCTGGGAGTTATTCAGCAAAGCTCACCATAGACTTGGGGGGTAGCAGTATCGAAAACACACAGCTTATTGAGATTATCGATCGTCCTCAAGTAGATCTTCAAATCATTGCACAGTGTTATGGACAGGAATCGCAAATGATTGATCTTACTCAAGACGCAAATTCTAGTGCCAACTATTCATGGGATTTTAATAATGATGGATTAATCGATGATACAACAGTGGGCAACACATCTTTCACTTATAATAGTTATGATTCATATATTGTAAAACTTACGGTGGATAATGGGGGTAATTGTATTGGCTCAGCAGAAGCTTTGGTAGAGTTTGCAGATGCTGCGAAACCCAATTTTAGCGTTAATAAACTCTGTGAAGCAGAAGAAGTGATTTTTACAAACCTTTCAACAGATGTAAATCCTGCGGCACTTTACAGCTGGGATTTTGATGGCGATGGCTTGGAGGACTCAGCTTTTCCGGGTAGTACCGCGTATACATTTGCTAATACAGGTACCTATAATGCTACATTGACTATTGATAATGGCAGCAATTGCTTAGCCTTCGTAACAATTCCATTGGATGTGACATCCGCACCTGCCGTCGATTTAGGACCTGATGAAGTTTTATGTGAAGCAGGAACAGTTATACTTGATGCAGGCTCAGGATATTCTAACTACAGCTGGCCAGATGGTTCAGCTGATCAAACTTACGCCGTTGATCAGATAGGGGAATATATCGTAAAAGTTCAGGATGCGAAGGGCTGTTTTAATACAGATACTATTGCCGTTAAACTTCTAGGACCACCCCGTCCTGCTTTTGAGTATAATGTTAATCTCTCTTTAGATGGAATAACCTTGGAGCTTGCCAATACTTCCGAGAATTATAAATCTATTTTGTGGGATTTGGATAATGGCTTGGAAATCATTGATTCTACGGTAAGTATTACCTACACCGATTTTTCATTTTTTGATATCTCAAGCTTTACCGTTTGTTTGACAGCGATCAATGATTGTGAGGAGGCTCAGTATTGTGAGGACATCTTCATTTCACCCACTCAATTATTAGGGCCTGAAACAGATGATGTTGAAGTGTACCCAAATCCCGTGTATGATGAATTAACCGTTATACTTAGGACGGCAGAATCTAGCGTGGCGTTATTGAATATGCAAGGGAAAGTTGTATTGCGTGAAAAGACCTTTACCAATGAAATAAGCGTACCGATGTCTGGAATGAGACAAGGGCCATATATCTTGCTTATTGAGGATAGTGATCGTTTTTTGTACAAAAAAATAGTAAAAAAATAATAATGACTACGACATTAACGAGACCATTGATTTATTGCATCATTACCTTTTTTGTTTTTGCTTGCGATGTATTTGAGCTCGCTATAGATGAAAGGGATTTTTTCATTGCTAAAGAATGGAAGATTGAATCCTTCATCGGAAATGGGGAGGTGCTTACTGAAGAAGAGATAAAAGCGAACAACCCTGCTCATAGTCTCAACAATTATAGACTTATCCTTAATGAAGATTACACCTTTAGCCGAATAGAGGTGAATGGTGAGGAGAGTAACGGGACGTGGTCGCTAATCTCAGGATCAACACAGCTGAAGCTTGAACTTAGTGAATCTCAATCAGAGACCTATTTGATTATTGATTTGCAGGTAAGACGTCTTGAAATTAAGTTTAGTGGCAGCAACGAAGTTAAACCGGGAGAAAACGTCTATGACGGTATGCTGGATATTACATACGTACTTGAACCAGTAAAGGGCTGATGAGAAAGAGTTTTACTATAGCGCTTTTACTTTTTACTACAACCATAACATGGGGCCAAATAACTATTGGCCCTCGAGTTGGGTATAATATGGCCTCGCAGTTTAAATCAGACTTTACAGTACCCAAATTCGATTGGGCCTTAGGAGGTGCACTTAATATATCCATTACAAGAAATTTTAGTGTTCAGGGCGAAGTGTTGCTTACTAAAAAAGGGTATCGCGAAGAATATAAGGGTAAAGAAATTTTCGATCAACTTACTGCTAATTATATAGAGATTCCAGCTATGGCCAAATACAGCTTGAATGGGGTTAACTGGGGCTTTTACGGTATGGGAGGAGTCTATTGGAGTTATTGGACCAAAGCAGTATATCAATCAAGTGTCGACGGTGAGAATATCATTACCGAACAACCCGACTTTAAGACCGCTTTTAATAACCCAAACGACGCAACTGAGTTCAAAGATGTAAGATCTGATTTTGGAGCGGTGATTGAAGCCGGAGTTACCTATGATAATTTGGGTTCGGGTGTATTAGCATTAGGACTGCGCTATTCGCATGGTTTCATTGCCACTCGTACCTATGAGACTCCGTCAGCAGATGATGTTTTGAGGTATAACAGAGTTCTCACCCTAAGCCTTACCTATTTTTTCTATCTCTAGTATTTATTAATGTATTATTCCTGTTTTAATAGACGAATTAGTAATCTTGTTCATTGCCTAATCAAATATTGATCTAATTTATGTTTAGTGTAAGAGTTCGACCGAGGATTAAACTGTACTCAAATCGTTCAATTGTGCATGTGATAGAATGTTTTCATGACACGCTTGAAACAAAGGAATTTGAGCTGGATGGCACTTTTTTAAAGAACCATATCCTAATAAAAATTCCGGAGGAAATTCATCATTACTGGTCGCCAGAGCTTCAATTAGAGGTTAACGAGAACTCCATGAAGGATGATGAATATGCTGAACATCGTGAGAAAACTATGATTCGTGGGTATATCGGGCCAAAATCCACGGTCTGGACCTTGTTTATGTTTCTTTATATTGGTTTTGGAGGCCTGCTTCTGGGAGGAATCGTGTATGGATCGTCGCAACAAATGCTCGGGATGGAGGTTAATGGTTATTGGTATGCTATACTGGGTGGATTAGGGATGATTTTTACCTTTATTGCCTCTCAAATAGGCCAGAAAATGGGCGAAGAACAGTCGAATATGCTTCTTAAACTTATCGATCGGGCCACTGAGATGTGCAAAGAACGTTATGGCAAATAGCCATTAGAATTTCTAATTTTAAGGTACTGAATATGGCAAAACAACACAATATCGCATTGGTTTTGAGTTCTGGTGGCGCTCGGGGTGTCGCCCATATTGCCGTTATCGAAGAACTATTAAAAGATGGGCATAAGATCACTTCTATTGCTGGGGCCTCTATGGGCGCGGTAATTGGCGGAATTTACGCTGGTGGTAAACTTACTGAGTTCACCGAATGGCTTTCAGACCTGGATTACTGGGATGTATTCAATCTGCTCGATTTCAGCATAAGCTCTAACGGATTCATTAAGGGAGAAAAAGTTTTTAAACGAATAAACCCTTATATACCCAGTGTTAGTATCGAAGACTTAGACATTCCATTTGTTACGGTAGCCGCCGATATTGTGCATAAAAGGGCGGTAGTTTACGATAAGGGCGATCTAACTAGGGCAATTCGTGCCTCGGTATCCATTCCTACTGTCTTGCATCCGATTAAGGATGGGGATAGTATAATTGTAGATGGGGGTGTTGTTAACCCGATACCAGTAGATTTAATAAAGCGTCATCCGGACGACAAGCTGGTAGTAGTTGATGTTAATGCGAATGTTGGATTTGAAAAGCCTGAGGTTGACAAAAAAGCAAAGAGCTTTGTGGCCGAACTGCATAAAAAGTATGTTAATTGGCGTAAATCCGATAAGACAAAAGAAAAGAATTTAGGGGTGTTCGATATCCTCAATGAATCATTCGAATTAACGCAGGAAGCACTAACCAAACATTTGCTCGAGCAGTATAAGCCCGATTTAACCGTTCAGGTTTCCAGGAAGTTTTGTGATACGATGGACTTCCATAAAACCCCCGAAATACTGGAATTAGGAAGAAAATCCTATCGCGAGGCCATCGAAAAATCTGAATTATTTTCCGACTTAAATGAAAAAGGATAGCATAGCGCTATCCCCTTTCAATTCACACTAGTTACTACATTAGTTCATTAGAATGGGTATTCATTCTTTTCAATAACGTGATCGGCGATGCGTCTTCTTGCATCTTTTAAGTTCATCGGATCAATTTTTGTGAATCGTTTCAGACCCATTAACATCAGTCTTTGCTCATCGCCGTCAGCAAATGCGTAGATAGCCTCTTTCCCTGCATTAATTACAACTTCAACCGCATGATGTAAAAATACTCGAGCCATGTCTATTTGTATCTGGCAGGCCTCTTCACCTTGTTGTCCGACGAGTTTTTCGGCACGAAGTATTACAGATTCTGCTACATAACCTTCAATCAGCATATCGGCAAGGTTCATTAATATTTCTTGCTCATCACTGAGCTTTTGCATTAGTTTCTGAACAGCTCCACCGGCTACCATAAGCCCAGCTTTTTTCAGGTTACTTAATACTTTTTTCTCCTTGGCAAAGAGTACACCGTCGTCTTCCGAAGCAAAAGAAGGAATCGAGGTAAGCTCTTGTGCTACGGCTTGCGCGGGACCCATGATATCGAGTTCGCCTTTCATCGCACGCTTTAAAAGCATATCTATGGTAAGCATGCGATTGATTTCATTCGTACCCTCGAAAATTCTATTGATGCGCGCATCGCGATAGCCGCGCTCGAAGGGGCCATCGGCCGAGTAGCCCATGCCACCTCCAACCTGAACAGCCTCATCAACCACAAAGTCGAGGGTTTCAGATCCATGAACTTTTAGAATGGCACATTCAATCGCAAATTCTTCTAAAGATTTTAACCTGGCTTGGCCAGGGGCCATGCCATCAGCGACAAAACCATCGTAAGCATCATCAATATTTTGTCCGGCTCGATAATGCGCACCTTCCGAGGCATAGACCTTGGTGGTCATCTCTGCGATTTTATGCTTTATTGCACCAAATTCGCTTAGAGATTTGTCGAATTGCTTACGCTCATTGGCATACTGAACTGCGGCAGTTATCGCCGCTTTGGAGCCACCCAAGGCTGCAGCACCTAGCTTAATTCTTCCTACATTAAGGATGTTTACGGCAATTTTAAAGCCGTTCTCTCGCTCAGAGAGCATATTTTCTACCGGCACCTTGGTTTCGTTGAAGAATATTTGTCGTGTTGAAGAGCCTTTGATCCCCATTTTCTTTTCTTCTTCATTCATGGTTATCCCACCAAAATCTCTTTCAACGATAAAAGCAGTAAGGTTTTTATCATCTTCAATTTTGGCAAAAACAATCATTACATCAGCAAAACCACCATTGGTTATCCACATTTTCTGGCCGGTGATAAGATAATGCTTGCCATCGTCGGTTAGAACCGCCTTGGTTTTCCCTGAGTTTGCATCAGATCCTGCATCGGGTTCGGTAAGGCAATAAGCTGCTTTCCATTCACCTGTTGCCAACTTGGTTACATACTTTTCTTTCTGTTCTTCAGTTCCGTAGTATAATATTGGCAGTGTTCCAATTCCCGTATGAGCAGATATCGCCACAGCAAATGAAAAGCCCTTGCCGGTTACTTCAGATACCAACATAGTGGTATTGAAATTCATACCAAATCCGCCTAATGCTTCGGGGACCGATGTGCCTAAGAGGCCAAGTTCACCGGCCTTATCAAGAAGGCTTGGAATGATCGACGGATCCGTCATCGAATCAATCTTATCCAGATTAGGATAAACTTCCTTGTCGATAAAATCATGACAAGTTTGAGCTATCATTTTTTGCTCTTCATTCCATTCTTCAGGTATAAAAATATCCTGTGCTTCAGTTTCTGTGATTAGGAATTCTCCTCCTTTTATCGCTGTCTTTGTTTCCATATTTTTCTAAGATCTTTAGTATCTAGTAGTTAGACTTTAATGATGTATCCAGTCTCAGTACTTAATACTTACTACACACTACTTTTTATAACATTTCATAAATTCCGGCAACACCTTGTCCACCACCTACACAGGCTGTAACCATACCGTATTTCTGATTTCTTCTTTTCATTTCATTGAATAATTGCACCGAAAGTTTGGCTCCAGAACATCCAAGGGGGTGTCCCAAGGCAATTGCTCCTCCGTTTAGATTAACTTTTTCGGGGTCAAGCTCTAAAGTTCGCATTACAGCCAACGACTGCGCGGCAAAGGCCTCGTTCAGCTCTATTTGTTCGATATTGTTGAGTTTAAGACCTGCCATTTCCAATGCTTTCGGAACCGCGGCAACTGGCCCAATGCCCATAATTCTTGGATCAACTCCTGCGGCTGCGTACGACACCATACGGGCTATTGGCTCAAGATTGAGCTCTTTTACCATCTTCTCCGACATAACCATTACAAAAGAGGCGCCATCGGAAGTTTGCGACGAATTTCCCGCTGTTACGGTACCTCCTTGCGCAAAAGCAGGCTTTAGCTTCGCCAGAACTTCAAGATTGGTATCGGCACGGGCGCCCTCGTCGGTATCTACAACATAAGAACGAGTCTTTTTCTTGCCGTTTTCGTCGATATAAGTTTCTTCTACAGTTACCGGTACTATTTCATTTTTAAACTTGCCTTCCTCTATAGCTTTCACTGCCTTCATATGAGAGTTAAATGAAAACTCATCCATATCCTCACGTTTGATTTTGTAATCATTCGCGACTTGTTCGGCCGTTAAGCCCATACTCGTATAATAGGTCGGATGCTCTGTAGCTAATTTATAGTTGAGGGATGTTTTATAGCCCATTACTGGCACTAACGACATCGACTCTGTACCACCTGCAATGATGCAATCGGCCATACCGGCATGAATGCGCGCCGAGGCAATGTTAATTGCTTCAAGCCCTGAACCACAATAGCGGTTGATCATCATTCCTGGAACTTCTATCGGCAGCGATAGGAGCGAAATCATCCGTCCCATTTGCATGCCAGCTTCCGCTTCCTGCACGGCATTTCCCACGATTAAGTCATCGACACGTTTCGGATCGAAATTCTCGATAGAACCGGTTAAGTGCTTAATTACGTTAGCAGCTAAATCGTCTGGCCTGGTGAACCTAAACCCACCTTTTTTGGCTTTACCTACTGCTGTTCTGTATCCTGCTACAATGTATGCGTTCATGTTTTAAATTTTAAGTACATAGTAGTGAGTATTTAGACCTCAGATTGAAGTGACTTACTCAACTTATATATCATTTTTGTTATTTCAGTTATTTGGTTTTGAATTCCCTCAACACCTACCTTATCTAAGTGGCCAACATTTTGAGCTATCAATAATTGTGTTTCTAATTCATAGCACGAGCCAACTGCGATAGAAAGGAAATGTGCAAATTCTTTGTATCCGGATCTCCCTGCCCCTTCAGCAATATTTGAGGCAATTGATACCCCAGATCGCTGCATTTGAGATCTGAGTCCAAACTTTTCTTCATGGGGTAGTTTAGAACATATAGCATAGACCGCTGTGGATAAATCCACTGCTTTGGCCCAGACTTTTAGTTCTTTATAATTATGCATCTTGTCTTACTACTAACTACCCAATACTTGTTTTTACTAATTCCTCAACGGCTTCCCCTTATTAATTATTGATTCTATTCGCTCTAAGGTTTTTGGCTCTGCACAGAGAGATAAGAATGCTTCTCTTTCGAGATCTAATAAGTATTGTTCACTTACCTCTTGTGGATATGACAGATCACCGCCACACATCACCCAAGCAATTTTATTGGCAATTTTTAGATCATGGTCGCTGATGTAGTTACCCATTCGCATACCGTTTACTCCGGCTGCAACCAGTGCTAAGCCTGCTTTACCTTGTACTCGAATATTGGTTGCCTGAATCGGCTGAACATAGCCAGCATTGGCTAACTCGAGTACAGTTTCTTTAGCATCAGCAATTTGACGGCTTTTGTTAACACTCACCCGATCGCCGCGCTGTAGAATATTCATATCAAATGCCTCGTAAGCCGAAGTTGCTACCTTGGCGGTAGCAATGTTCATGAATGCCTCCTGAAGGTCATTGAGTTCTACGTCTCCAGTAGCAAAACCGTCTGAAACTCGTTTAGTGAGTTCTTTTGTGCCACCACCACCAGGAATAAGCCCAACACCAACTTCTACCAAGCCAATATAGGTTTCGGCAGCGGCTTGAACCACATCGGCATGCATTGTCATTTCACAACCACCGCCTAGTGCTAAGCCATGCGGCGCTACCACTACAGGAACCGACGAGTAGCGAACCCGCATCATCGTATCCTGGAAATGCTTTATCATGAAGTTGATCTCATCGTAATCTTGTTCGATGGCATACATAAATACTAAGGCAAGGTTAGCCCCTGCCGAAAATTGTGCACCCTGATTACCGATTACCAGACCTTTCCAATCTTTCTCTGCTAAATCAATAGCTTTATTTATCCCCTCTACAACTTCGCTACCGAGCGTGTTCATTTTGGTATGAAATTCTATACCTAAAACCTCATCGCCAAGATCAAAAATGGTAGCTCCTGCATTAGACCAAACTACATTGCTGGCACGGAGATTATCCAGTATTATAAAGGCTTCAGCTCCTGGAACAGGCTTATATGATTTCGAACTAATATCATAATACTGTCGAACACCGTTTTCTACGGAATAAAAAGATGTAAAACCTGCTGCGATCATATCATGAACCCATTGATTGGCTTTGTAGCCTGCCGCTTCCATTTTTTCAACAGTTTTAGGAAGATCAACTAAATCCCAAGTTTCGAAAGGGCCAACTTCCCAACCAAAGCCTGCACACACAGCATCATCAATCTTATATAACTCATCGGCAATTTCTGGGATGCGATTAGATACGTACTGAAATAATCCGTAAAAAGCATCTCGATAGAATTCGCCAGCTTTATCTTTGCCGCTAAAAAGAATCTTGAAGCGGTCTTTTACATTATCGATAGCCTTAGTTAGCTCTAAGGTGGCAAACTTGGCCCTTGCTTTGGGCTTATATTCGAGCGATTCGAGGTCTAGCGTTAATATGGCTGTTTTCCCCTTATCATCTTTAGTTTTCTTATAGAAACCCTGGCCGGTTTTATCGCCGAGCCATTCTTTTTCCATTAAATCATCGATGACCTTTGGAAGCTTAAATATATCTCGAGACTCGTCTTCGGTTAAGCCAGCGTAGAGATTGTTTGAAACTTTTACTAGGGTATCTAAGCCAACAATATCCGAGGTTCTGAAAGTGGCTGATTTAGGTCTTCCGATAATAGGTCCCGTAAGTTTATCGATCTCATCGATAGATAAGCCAAGCTTATTCATGGTATCTACCACCTTTAATATGGCATAAATACCTACTCGGTTGGCGATAAAGGCTGGGGTATCTTTACATAAAACAGTGGTCTTTCCCAGATAGAGATCGCCATAATGCATCAGAAAATCAATAATGTCCGGATCGCTATCCGGTGTGGGAATGATCTCGAGCAACTGTAGATAACGCGGCGGATTAAAGAAGTGAGTGCCACAGAAATGTTTTTTAAAATCGTCTGATCGGCCTTCTAGCATCAGATGAATCGGAATACCAGAAGTGTTAGAGGTTATTAGGGTTCCTGGCTTTCGATGTTTTTCAACCTGTTCGAAAACAGTTTTCTTAATATCCAGGTTTTCCACAACTACTTCAATAACCCAATCACATGATGCAATTGCGGCCATATCGTCCTCAAAATTTCCAAGGGTAATCCTGCTCGAAAACTTTTTATTGTAGAGCGCAGCAGGCTTGGCCTTTATTGTAGACTGAAAGGCGTCGTTAACAATCCTGTTTCGAACGGCCTTGTCTTCTATACTTAGCCCTTTACTCTGCTCGGCCTCGTTTAACTCTCTTGGGACGATGTCAAGCAACAAAGCCTGTACACCAATATTTGCAAAATGACATGCAATTCGGGACCCCATTATTCCCGACCCTAGTACTGCTACTTTCTTAATTGATCGATTCATATTAATTGTTTTCTATCAGCTTTTCGGCAGAAAATGAACTTTCTATGCCTTGTTTTTCTGTTATATATTCGTTTACCGTGGTCATAACCTTAAAAAAACTCTCCAGCTCTCCCATCGGTATTATATTTCTAAGTTCTTCGTTAAAACTCCGAATGGTTTCGCGTGCGATTTTTTTTCGCCGTTTACCTTCTTCGGTGAGGTAGATGTGCACAGACCTGCGATCGATATCGTCCCGTTTTTTAAAAATCAAACCTTTCGTTTCCATAGATTTAAGCATACGGGTTAGGCTTCTGGATTCAAGACCCATAAGCGGGGCAATTTTTGTGGCAGGAATTCCTCCTTCGGTACGGATATTTAGAAGTACAAAGCCCATCGATGTAGATATATCGTGCTGCGCTCCTAATTGATTGTACATACGCGACATCGCATGCCAAACTGCTCTAACATGATAATCTACGGTCTCTTCAGGCTTCATAGACCAAAGCTATAAAAAAATATTAGGCATGCATACTATTTTTATAAAAATATTAGGCATGCATACTAAAATAATGACTAAAATGACCTGAATTTCAATTTTTAAGACATTATAGGATCGGTGTTATCATATTATTAACAAAATGATTACTTTTAAAACAACCTAATATTATATGAAAACAATAAAAAGTTTATACCTGATTATCAACTATAAGACGCTCATTGTTACGGCGCTTTCATTGATTTCAACCTGGCTCTGCATGCATTATAATTTGCAAGCTAATTTTCCGCTCACCCTCGTTGGTATTGCCATTGTTTTTCCCGTTGTTTTTTCAATCGACAGCGCCTACAAGCGACGTGAAAGAGCTCTAATGTTACTCGCCGATTTTGAAGGGCATCTCAAGGCTTTGCATATGGCATCGCGTGACTGGCTCGATATTAATGACGAAGCATTCATAGGAAAATTTAAAGGTAATATGGTAAGCTTATACACAGCAATACGAGAATATTTTATCGGTACTTCTCCCGATGATCTAAAGGAGGAGTTGGTTGATGTTAGAATGAAAGAATTATCTGAATCGGTCCAGCAGCTTCGTAATTTTGATTTGCAATCAGGCGAAATGAGTCGCGTGAACCAATATATCAGTAAAATACTGATAGATATTCAAAACTTGAAGACAATTTATCAATATAGAACGCCAATTACCTTGCGTGCCTATAGCCGTGTATTCATTTACAGTTTTCCAGTACTTTACGGCCCATACTTTGTATTTGCAGCCCAGAGCTATTCTGTCGGATTGGAATATATGATGCCTGTTGTATTTAGTTTTATTTTAGTAAGTCTCGATAATATTCAAATGCACCTCGAGAGCCCGTTCGATCAGATTGGGGAGGATGATATAAAATTTGATGTTGAAAAATTCGCGTCAGAGATTCAGAAAGTTTAGCCCTCTAATTAGCCCTGCTCTAGTTACTATAGCCCAAGTTAACTCGCTGGACTAATCTTTATTTCTACCGATTCACAACCAAAATCTACGGATATTTGTTTAGTAATTGATATTCGCTTAATACCAATTAATGGCAAAAAATCAGGCTCCTGGGGCATTAACAGAAGGTCCAATCAGGCCCATACTTATTCGATTAACTATTCCTATGCTTTTCGGCATCATGGGAATGGTAATATTTAATCTAATCGATACAGTATATGTTGGTAGATTAGGCACCGAAGAGCTTGCGGCCTTGAGTTTTACCTTTCCTGTAGTTATGGTAGTAACCAGTATCGGGCTTGGGATTGGCGTTGGAGCTTCATCGCTAATTTCCTTTGCTATTGGCGAAGGAAACCATAGCAAGGTTCAACGGATTACCTCAGATAGTCTGGTACTTTCACTTTTACTGGTCGCAGTATTTATAACCGTTGGCTATTTTACCATCGACCCACTTTTTACCGCGCTGGGTGCAACACCCTCTATCTTAATATTGATTAGGCAGTATATGGAAATTTGGTATTTGGGAGTTCCATTCGTGATTGTGCCAATGGTAGGCAGCAACGCTCTACGCGCAAAGGGTGATATGAAGACGCCTGCGGCCATTATGCTCACAATCGTGGTGGTTAATATAATTTTAGATCCACTCCTGATCTTTGGTTTAGGCCCCTTTCCGCAACTTGGCTTAAAGGGGGCAGC
>CBDUMS010000055.1:0-25011 GCA_965368405.1 uncultured Cyclobacteriaceae bacterium | reverse complement strand
CATTTTGGTTTTGGTGCCGATATCTCCACAAAATTTGCAGATTTAACCATCGGCGCTATGTATGCCCACTCAAGAGAGAATATGGAGCGCTCCTTTACTATTGAAGATCAGAGCAACCCAGCAGTTACTGAAGATATAACTGCAATCTATTCCCGGTGGCGATTTTTGATAGGTTTTGAATTTCATTATGAAGACGAGTTACGGAAAAAAATTGAAAATAAGTTTGGGAAAAAATAAACTGCTTACATGAAAAATGATAAAATGAACTTGCATGATGCGATTGCGTATGCAGACGACGCAGTTGTAAGCCGTACGATTATAAAGAAGCCCGCAGGTACAATAACGTTATTCGCTTTCGATAAAGGCCAAGGCCTGAGTGAACATACTGCCCCTTTTGATGCGCAGGTTCATATTATTGACGGAAGTGCTGTCGTCTACATTAACAGTGAAAAACATCTGGTCGTGAGAGATGAAATTATTATCCTTCCCGCCAATATACCGCATGCACTAGAAGCAAAAGAGCGGTTCAAGATGTTATTAACCATGATTAAGTCCCCATCAGAAAAGTAAAATGAAGGGTAATTGCAGTTCTCCTTAGATCGTTTCTTCTGGATTATTTTATGGAAGGTCGCAGCTATAGCGAGTTATATCGTATTTTTACTGCAATATTTGATCAATATAAACGTAATTATGTAAGCACTGCAGGCGTTTACATAAATTGTTGATCTCAAGTGCAGTTAGGCTAAATAAATTACGATAATGAGTAATAAACATACTTTTCATATTCCGGTAATGGGTATTGGTTTTACCATAGACACACCACTAAAGGTGGCACATCTGGGTATCGATTCTGTAATATCCATCGTAGATGATATTCTACTTGAGAAATTAAGGAAGATGTATAGCGAGAAGTTTGGTATCCCCTACAAGGAGATAACCAATAAGGTTGAAGATTTTAGAGCTAAGCGAATCACCTCATATCTAAACCTAATTAATGAGCAGGTCCATAAGAAATATGAAGAGTTAAAGAATCTAAGCAACGATAAGGTGCATGAGATAAAAGATTACTTCCATATGTTACCCGATCATTCTACGCTTAAGCAAGAATTCAAAGCACTCACAGATGAGTATTTTGATGCTAATAAGGTGAAGGATTGGATCAAGGACCATTTAAGAATGGGAAGTATCGATGTAAACATAATGACCAAGCTTGATAAGGTTAATTATTTTAAAGGAGAGAAACTTAGTCAGGAATTTAATGATGCTCATGCTGCATTGAGAGGCTTTGCGGAGAGCGATTTAGAGTCTTCGATAATTCTGTCGGCAGGGATGAACCCCCGTTTATACGGATATATCGAAAATTTTGCTGACTTCTTCCCTGACGAATCAGGTTATATCAAGAAGAAAATTGTTCTAAAAGTAAGCGACTACCGCTCAGCTTTGATTCAGGGCAAGTTTTTAGCCAAGAAAGGGCTATGGGTATCTGAATTTAGAATAGAATCGGGGTTAAATTGTGGCGGGCACGCTTTTGCGAGTGATGGCTACTTAATGGGGCCAATCCTTGAAGAATTTAGAGACAATCGAACAAGCCTAATTGAGGAAGTTAATAATGTCCTTGTCAGCGCCCTACAGGAAAAAGGCAGAACAATTCCTAATGCTGCATTGCCATTGCGAATTACAGCTCAGGGTGGTGTTGGAACAGCTGAGGAGCACCAATTCTTACTCGAGCATTATGATCTCGATGCCGTAGGCTGGGGAACACCATTTTTACTCGTGCCGGAGGTAACCAATGTAGATGATCATACCCGAGAAAAATTGATTGAAGCCAAAGAAAAAGATCTTTATTTAAGTAATATCTCACCGCTTGGGGTTCCTTTCAATAGTCTGCGAGGTAATTCTAAAGATATTGAGAAACTTGCCTTGGTAGAACAAGGTAAGCCAGGAAGCTCTTGTCCGAAACAATACCTTGTATCGAATACTGAATACACGGATAAGGCTATTTGTACTGCTTCTAGTAGGTACCAGAAGAAACGTTTGAAGGACTTGGAAGAATCACATAAGTTTTCTCCGGAATATCAAAATAAATTTGATAAAATCGTTGATAAATCTTGCCTGTGCGTCGGTTTAGGTACAAGTGTATTGAAGAATCACGGTGTAGAGCGGAGAGTTGAGGGTGATGCAGTCTCAATTTGCCCTGGCCCTAATATGGCTTATTTCTCAAAAGTGCTCAGCCTAAAGGATATGACGGATCATATCTATGGACGTAAAAATGTTATTGGTAGAAAGGATCGGCCTAATATGTTTGTTAAGGAACTCAATTTATATATCGACTATCTCAGCAACAAGATTGAAGAAGCTACCGATTCAATGACAACAAAGCAGGAGAAGTATTTGAGCTCATTTGCTGCAAACCTTGCAACAGGCATTACCTATTATAATGGTTTATTCGATGAGGTAAAAGAACGTTTTAGCGATACTAAGAACCAAGCGGTTCGTGAACTAGAGGCCTGTGAACGCGCTTTGCAGAATCTAGTATATAAAATCGAAACGCTAAGCCTAGAACCAGTCGTCGCTCGATAAGCGTCGTTCATTCTTAATAATAGCGGCCTTATAAATGTGCTGAGATTATTTCCTCCAGGGAATGATGTTCCGCTTCGGCCTTAAAATTTCTGATAAGCCTATGGCGTAGGGCAGGGATAGCAACTGCTTTAACATCTTCAATATCGGGACTATACTTTCCATGCAATAGCGCATGACACTTTGCTCCCAAAATAAGTGTCTGAGAGCCTCTTGGTCCCGCACCCCATTCTAGATACTCATTGGTCATTTTACTAGCTTGTTCTGTGCCTGGGCGCATTTTATGAACGAGGCTCACGGCATATTCTACTACGTTGTCGGTTACAGGCGCTTTTCTGATTAGATGCTGAAAGTTGATGATTTCTTCCGAATTAAGAATATGATTGAGCTGAACTTGTTCATCGGATGTCGTCTTCTTTACAATTTCCAGTTCATCGGAATAGTTAGGATAATCGAGCTGAATATTAAAAAGGAATCGATCTAGCTGTGCTTCGGGTAAGGGATACGTTCCTTCCTGCTCGATAGGGTTCTGTGTAGCCAATACAAAAAAGGGCTTGTCTAATGGATATTTTTTTCCTGCTATCGTAACACCATACTCTTGCATCGACTCCAGTAATGCTGCCTGAGTTTTAGGTGGGGTTCTATTAATCTCGTCGGCAAGGATAATATTCGCAAAGATGGGTCCTTTAATAAATCTAAAATTTCTATCGTTATCGAGGGTTTCCGCACCAAGAATGTCAGAGGGCATTAGATCTGGTGTAAACTGAATTCTATTAAAAGAAAGGTCTAAAACTTCTGCTAGCGTTTGAATGAGTAATGTTTTCGCAAGGCCTGGAACCCCAATTAACAAAGAGTGCCCTTGACAAAATACCGACATGAGCAATTGCTCAACGGTCTCTTCTTGACCTATTATTTTCTTGCTAATCTCTACTTTAAGATCTGAAAAGGCCTTTGCCAGCGCATTTGCCTTTTCAACCTCAGATACTGTCTCACTCATAAAACTGCCAGTTGAATTTTTATCTCGTAATGACTAACGTTAAAATAACTTACAACGTTTAAACTCATCATCCACGTAAATATAAACTTTCCCAAACGATTCTCTTACCCAATCTATTTCAGCTTTGGTTTTTTTCTCATTTAAGGCAGCTTCTTGAATCTTTTGCCAATCCTCTTTTAAATTGGCCTGATGTGGAGCTGTTTTTGATTTATAATACATTATTCTAACAGCTTCCTGGCCCTGTGCCATTCGGAAGGGAATTGGTGGCGTAATATCCCCTACCTGCATAGTGTCGAGTGTGAAATAGACTGTAGGGTCTAGTTGGTCCACTGCAATATTTGTTCCCCCCTTATTATTCAGAAAAAAACCACCGCTGGGTGCCGACATTTTATCATCAGAAATATCCTTGGCGAGTTTTTCGAAATCCATATTTCCCTCTTTTACCAAGGTTCTAACACTATCTAGTTCCTTTATCGTTTCTTCAATATCAAGATCCGATGAATTTGGGGTAATTAAAATATGCCCCGTTCTAAACTCATTTCCCCGCCTCTCAATTACTTTGATTATATGAAATCCGAAATCTGTTTTTACCGGTTCAGAAATCTCTCCAATTTTCAGTTTAAAAACCGTTGCTTCATATTCAGGGGCGAGTTGTCCGCGGCGATACCAACCTGGGAGAATTCCGCCAGTACGAGCCGAACCAGGGTCCATGGAATACATCTCTGCCATTGTGCCAAAATCGGCACCATCAAGAACGGACTGTCTTATATCCAATA
Source organism: uncultured Cyclobacteriaceae bacterium (assembly GCA_965368405.1). Lineage (GTDB taxonomy): Bacteria > Bacteroidota > Bacteroidia > Cytophagales > Cyclobacteriaceae > S012-113. The sequence goes on along the minus strand of CBDUMS010000055.1, from coordinate 20,661 downwards.
GCTGCTTCTCAACAGCTTCTTGTTGTTCCTTGCCAATCTTTGCAATTTTAACAATTTGGGCAACCTGTACCTCTTCGGAGAAGAAAGGCAGACTGTCCTGAGGAATACGAGCGAAAAACTTTTTTACCTCGGAGGGTGTAATAGTCACCTCATCAGAAATAGTTTGTCGCATTTTCTGAGCGATCATCTGATCGCGCATGTCTTCCCGCATTTCTGCCTGGATTTGCTCTAATGTTTTACCATAGTATTCTTCCAGCGCTTCAACATCGCCTCCAGATTGATTGATAAAGTACTGCATCCGATTATTCAGCTCTCCATCTACTTGATCTTCGCCCACTTCTACGGAATCGATTTCCGCTATTGCCAGTAAAAGTTTACTGGTAACCAAATTCCGAAATACAATGCATTTTGGATCATCACCTGCTAATGCTCCTCTCGATGCTAGATCTAAGTATGCAAATTCAATATCAGATAATAGAATAATGTGGTTATCAACTTTCCCCACGATTTTGTCAATAAGGGGGTTCTGATCCTGCGCTGCAACCTTAAATATTGGCGCTGCAACCAGAATAAAAATAATAACCAGATAATTAATAAACTTCAAATGCATTAGTCTGAATAGCCTTCTCATATACTTCCTTCTCTAAATTTCGTGCCAACTCTACCTTTCTCTTGTTAATAATTATATCAACTATTTGATCCTTAACCACTTCGATAGGGGCAATATCGTCAGTTTTCTTATACTCTTTAATTAATAAGTAGTATTTCGAGTTGTCGTCGCTCGATTCTGTGTATTTAGTCTTGCTTAAAAAATCGACCTTATTGGGTACCTGGGCAAGCGGGGTGTTCTTAATAATATCATCAAAATTAATCCATACCGAATCCTCGAGTGAATACATTAATGCATTGCTAAAGCAAAAGGAACGTAACTCCTCCAACTTCTCTGGCCGACTAGAGGCAATCATGCTTTTAATATTGATGCTCGGCGGATTCTCTTTTGGAAGCCTGATGAACCTTCCTCGAATAATATTTTGCTTCAATGGAAAATTGTCGAGGTTATTCTGATAATATTCCTCAACTTCTGCATCGGTAACCTCGGTATTCAGGTGCTGGTTAATGTAATAGGATTTATACTCATAAGCGATTAAGCTATATCTATAGTCTAGAATTTTCCGCTGAATTTCTGCCTCATCAAAATCAATTTTAGCTGAAGCTTCATCTATTAACAATTGCTTTCTTATCCAATTGTTCATATAGGCATTCATCAGGTTTGCGCTGTCTTCTGGTGAATTATTTGCACTTACAATGCCGGCGATTTCAGAGGCATAAAGGTAATTATCGTGCACCCTCGCTATAGGTTTAGGCGCATTGGTGTCATTATTAGGCTCGTTTTTAACCTGTACAAAATCGCAGCTTGCGACAATTAATACTAATCCTATGATGATATATCTATAAAGCATCGAGTTTATCATATACCTTGTTTAGTACTTCATTGTTAATATTGATTGTGTACTTGGTCCTTAGTTCCTGCATCCAACTTTTTTCCAAGGCTTCCTGATAGCCAGCAATCAATTGGCCTTTTATTAAGTCGATACGCCTTGGCTCATTTGGCAAACGTACCGGTACTACATAATGCCATTTTTCTTCTACTTGAACAATACCATTCACGCCATTAACTAACGAAACAATTACCGGATGATTGTTCAGGTCGAACTCTCCTTGTTCGAATTGCAAAGATAATGGAGTACTATCATTGTTATTGTTGATAAGCAAGTCTTTTTCTTCTTCGCTTAAGTTTAGATAGGTATTATAATCAGTAACAATACTGGCTACACTATCAAGATTACCTCTCACATCCGACGTAAATATTAACACCTCGATGGTTGTACTATCGCGATAATCTTCTTTCTGTTGATCGTAAAAATTAGCCAGTCCAAGAGAATCGGTGCTCGCTTTCTGCCATACTTCATTTTCCATAATAGAAAAGAGTAGAATCCCATCGTAATACTCTTGCTTTAGGTAGGCATATTCAGGGAATTTTGTGCCGAGGTTAGCCTTTTCATAAGTAATAAGCTCCTCAGACCTATATTTCTTATACTGATCGAATAGATAGGATTTAGTTTGCTGATGACGTGAAGATTTTTCGATAAAGCGATAGTAATTTCCTGCTGTATACGTTTTTTCGTTCAAGGCAAAGAGCACACTACTCGAAAGTGAGTCATTGTTAAAAAGCCATTTATTATCTTGAAAAAGGTGATTTTCGGGGTTGATTACCTGCTGAATTACGCTATCATTTTCTACCATATTATTCTGCTTGGCGAGCTCCAACAACATCTTGTTTTTACTTACCTGTGCTCGTGAGTCACGTCTTACTTTTGCTTTAATCTGCTGCTCGTTTTTAGCAAAATCGCCGACCGGTAGTCTTTCAATAAGCTTAATTATATGCCATCCATAAGGTGTTTGAACAGGTTCCGTTAGTTCGTTAGGATTGGTTAGACCAAATGCTGCACCTGCAAATTGGGGAACAATTTGACTCCTGCTAAAAGGCATGAGTTCGCCACCGCGAGGCGCAGATTGAGCATCTTCAGAATATTTAGTACAGAGCTCATCCCAATCGCCCCCTGCCTTCAGTTGGTTATATACTTCGTAGGCTCGGCTTTCTGCATTATTCGATCCTCGAATCATAATATGGGCAACTCTTACCCTGCCTTCATTGGGTCTCTTATCATTAACCTTCACTAAATGATAGCCAAACTGGGTTCGGGTTGGATTAGATACTTCGCCTACGTCAGTTGTATAAGCTGCTGTTTCAAACGGGTAAACCATTTGAAAAACTGAGAAGTAACCTAAATTGCCTTTATTCTGGCGTGCAGATGGATCTTGAGATTGGGCGACCGCCATATCCTCAAAACTTCTTTGCCCTGAAACAATGCTGTCGCGAATCGCCATCGCCCGATTGAATACTTTAAGCGTGTCTTCGGGCATGGCAGCTTCATCAAGGTTCAGTAGAATGTGTGAAGCATTAATTTCATATTGCATCCTTTTATATGCCTCCGCAACTAACGAGTCAGTATTACCGCTTGTTTGGATGTAACTATTGTCTAATTGATCGATATAGGAACCATATTCTTTTTTAAAGGCAGCTGTTGTATCTAAACCACGACTTTTAGCTTCGCTTACCTTCAGTTTAAACTTAATATATAGGTCGAGATATTCATCGACCTCAGCACGAGTAACAGCAGAATCTAAAGGCCTGTTCTTGTTAAAAGCATAAAGAAACTCTTCTACTGAAACACTATCGCTCGCAACGATTAGCAAGGGCTCGTTTGTAGAGTTTTGTCCTGGTTTAAGGAGAGCACAAGCCGATAACAAGCCTATTAAAACTATGGCAATATTCTTCATTCTTCAAAAAAATGCAATGATACTAAATAAACGAGTACGTTACCTATATTTGGTAAGCCTAACTACACTATGGTCGTTCTTCCTTATGAAATCAATTTCATCCATAATTCGTTTAACGAGCATTAAGCCAACGCCACCTTTTTTCTTGGCTTTAATAATCTTATTAATGTCAGGTTCTGGATAATCACGAATATCGAATCCAACCCCATGATCGATGATGTCAAATACGATTTGATTCTTTTTTATGGCCATTATCACTTCAATGGAGTTATCTAAAGAGCAATTATTGGAGTGAATAATAAGATTAGCACATACTTCGTCTACAGCCAAAACCATAGAATGAATATCGATCTCTGGTAGTTCCTTTAAGCGCAGCTCTTCAATAATAAAATTCCTGACTCGCTGCAGGTTGCTTTTTGCACACGGTATGGTAATACTATGCTTCACTAATGCTTGCTATAGCGTCTTTTTTGGTGGTAACAATATTTAATAGTTGGTCTAGACCCAGAATTTCAAATACATTCATTACCTTATCGTTTAGCCCATAAAGGGCCATTCGAATACCCTTAGTATTGATGTCCTCGATGTAGGACATAAAAACACCTAGCCCAGCTGATGAAATATAGTTTAAGTTTTCGCAGTCAATAATTATTTTAACTGCACCGTCCTCGATGGTTTTCTTAAGCGCATCATCGAGTTGGATAGACGAGCTCGCATCGACATCGCCGTTTATTAATAAACTGGTTATTTCGTTTTCTACTGCTATATCGATTTGTACCATGTTTCTATTTAAATTTTACAATTACTGTAGTATAGTCGTCGTCAATTTCCTCCTGTCCACAGAATTCATATAAGTTATTTATTATTCGCTCTTGAAGCTCAATGGCCGACAGTTGGGCATTCTCATTTACTAACTCTGCCAACCGGTCATACCCAAACTCTTCTCCCTTAAAATTTTTAGCTTCCGTAATACCATCTGTATAGAGAATAAGGATATCTCCAGAATTGTATTGGAATTGTCGTTGTTGTACGTACTGAGCAAAACTTTCGTTGCGAACAATACCTAACCCTAAACCTTTATTGGTAAAGTAGCTTGCTTGCTGCTTAGTATTTACATAAAACAATGTCGGACAATGCCCTGCCCGGGCAAAAACCACCTCCTTCTTTAAACTATCTATAACAAAGTACGAGATTGTGATAAAAGAGGTTTTGTCTAAGCTGGTATTTATTGCGGTATTCGCCTTAATTAAAAATTCGTCGGGGGGTAAGTCTAATTGAGCAAGACCATGAAACACTCCTTTCATTTGCGACATATGAAAGGCTGCAGAGGTGCCTTTGCCACTTACATCGCCTATAATTAGGGCAATTTTCTGTTCATTTATTTTAAAGGAGTCATAATAATCACCCCCAACTTCATCAGCCGCTTTCGAAAATGCTGCTATGTTAAAATCTTCGTTAGAATCGAGATTATCAGGTAATAGTTTACGCTGAACACTTTTCGCAATATTGAGTTCCTCTTTGTAGCGTTCATTTTCAAGTGCTTCAGAAATCAACCGAAAGCCCTCAATAGAAATTCCTGCCTGATTAACGAAAGTTTGTGTTATTTCTACAAGCTCTTTATTAAAACCTTCTTTTAACTCTTTAAGCAAAACAATCATTCCAATATGCTCACCAGAGATAGTTATTGGGAATGCCACAATAGAGTTGAAAAGGTTTCCTCTTAATTTCCGTAAATGTTTGGCAGGTCTTACTCCTTTATCTACACTGTCGAAATCGAAGAGATGATTATCGCGCTGTGACTTTATAAATGACTTTATACTTTTTATTGTGTCTTTACCAATATTATGGCGGAAGAGTACTTTCTTGGTGTCGATAATTGTCTCTACCCAGGCAGCATCTGCTTTTGCTGCCCGAACCGAACTATCGAGCAAGATCTCATAGACCTGATTTTCACTTTGCTCTGTTTGTACAGCCTGGCTTAGTCGTTGAAAGTTAACAACCTCTTCTAACTTTTGCTCGAGTACGGAAGAAGTCGGTAGATTAAACAGAATTACAAGCAAGGAGAAGACGGCATATACTGCGGTGAAAATAAATAATGAGGTTATGAAAACACTATTAAAAGCAATCACCAAGTAATCATAACTATCGCGCATATCCGCGATGTTGATATAGAAATAAACGAGATAGAGTATCACCAAAACAAGTAGTAGAATACTTTTCCACTTTTGCTTAAAACTGAGGTAGGCGACCCACTTCATATTTGCCGAAAGGAAGATTGCCAGCAGGATAATGGGGTAGAAAAAGAAGCTGCCAACTAAAGGGGGAAAGAAGGTGCTAATTAGGCTCGCGAAAAGGAGATATTCAAAAACGGTCCAGAGCCTCAATAAGATTTTAGATTTCTGATAGAGGATAAGACTTTTCCAGACCACATAGGTTGATACGAGAAATGCAATTAGTAATCCTAAATGGATATGAAAAAGAAAATCAATCAGGATCTCGTTTGAAATCAAACTGGTATTTCCCATAAGGAAATCCAATGATTTCAGCATAAGCGAAACAACTGTTGTTAATAGGCCGGTTACAAATATTTTCCATAGAAGATCCAGGAAATTACCACTCTGAGATCCCTCTATTCTATGTTTATAGAAAATAAACACCGAAACAACATAGGCTATATAAAAGATATTAGGGATGTACTGCGCTATCCCAGAGTCGAGGTCATTCAGTTTACCAAAAAGAATTGTTAAATCGGTAAACGACATTACTATCCAAGACAGGATGGCAATGAACAATGATATTCTTATGATACTCTTTCTCGACAACTCTAATTTATTAGCCTAGGGCGTGAAAATACAACAATTCATCCAAAAATAGTGCGAAAGAATATCCACTAATAGCTTCAAATAAATGAAGGTTTATCGGGAGTAATTAGGTGCTTCTCTAGTGATTTGAATATCGTGTGGATGACTTTCGCGCATACCTGCATTGGTTATCTTTACGAATTTGGCGGTCTGAAGTTGCTCAATTGTTCCTGCTCCGCAGTAACCCATGCCTGCTCGCAAGCCCCCAACCAATTGGTATAAGACTTCTTCTACGTACCCTTTAAAGGGTACTCGGCCTACGATTCCTTCAGGAACAAGCTTTTTAATATCATCTTCTGCATCTTGAAAATAGCGATCCTTCGATCCTTCTTCCATTGCTTCTACGGAACCCATGCCGCGATATGACTTAAACTTTCGGCCTTCGTAAATAATTACTTCACCCGGTGCTTCGTCGGTTCCGGCAAGTAAAGATCCAATCATTACGCTGCTTGCTCCACCTGCTAATGCTTTAATCATATCACCGGAGAAGCGGACTCCACCATCGGCAACTACAGGTACACCGGTTCCTTTGAGCGCTACCGAAGCTTCCATCACAGCGGATAGTTGCGGCATTCCTACGCCTGCTATAATTCTAGTAGTACAAATACTTCCAGGGCCTACACCTACCTTCACCGCATCGGCTCCAGCATCTGCCAACGCTTTTGCTCCAGAAGCTGTGGCCACATTACCAATAATTAACTCCAGGTCAGGATATTTTTGCTTTACGAGCTTGGTGGCATCGAGTACCCCTTGCGAATGACCGTGCGCAGTATCTATCCCCACTACATCTACTCCGGCTCCAATTAATGCCTCGATTCGATCCATTAGATCGTTTGTAACGCCAACGGCAGCCCCAACACGTAGTCGACCATATTCATCTTTACATGCATTCGGACGATCACTGGTTTTTAGAATGTCCTTATATGTGATAAGTCCTGTCAGTTTAAAATCTTTATTAACGATAGGCAGTTTCTCTATCTTATGGTTTTTAAGAATTTCTTCCGCTTTAGCCAAGCCAACCCCTTCTTCAGCCGTAATAAGGTTTTCTCGCGTCATCAATTCTAATATTGGTGCAGCGGGGTCTTTATGAAAGCGTAAATCTCGGTTCGTGATTATGCCTAGAAGGTTATTGTCTTTATCAACAATAGGAATCCCGCCTATTTTAAATTCTCGCATAACCTTATTCGCATCTCCTACACATGCATCTGGGCTTAGGGTAATAGGATCTAGAATCATCCCACTTTGCGATCTTTTTACTTTTCTCACCTGAGCTGCTTGAGCTTCGAAGGACATGTTTTTATGAATAATGCCTATACCACCCTCCATTGCCATGGAAATGGCTAAATTAGCCTCAGTTACAGTGTCCATAGCTGCTGAAATAAGTGGGATTTTCAGCTCTATATTGCGAGTAAGTTTTGTGGAGGTATCTGTGTCCTTTGGAAGAACATTCGAATAATCAGGCACTAATAATACGTCATCGTACGTTAGAGCATCAAGAAGAAAGCGGGAATCGGAGGTTGCCATTGTGCAAATATTGAAGGTTTATATTTGCGGAACAAAAGTAGTATTTGTTTTAGACTATCGAAATTTATTCAACGTTTTCTTCGTCTTTCAACCCTAAATATTAAAATTTGAGTATGAACACTCCACTATTTCATCATTTAAGGTACATCAGTGCTACAATCCTTATGTTCATCACTTTTTTTAATATTTCTTATGCTCAGACCTACAAGCAGACAGGAATTGCCTCATTCTATGCGGATAAATTTGAAGGGAGAACAACAGCAAATGGCGAGAAATATCGACATTCAAAGTTAACAGCAGCGCATAAAACACTTCCCTTTGGGACCATATTACGAGTAAGGAACCTGGAAAACAATAAGGAAGTTACCGTTCGCGTTAATGATAGAGGACCGTTTGTAGAGGGAAGGATCATTGATTTGTCCAAATCGGCTGCTAAAAAATTAGATTTTATTAACAAAGGAATTGTAAAAGTAGAAATTGTATCAGTACAAGATTCTGATCCTACCAAGACGCCCTACAGCACTTTAGATAGGCCTCCAGAAGATATAGGGAAAGAAAATAATGCTTATTACTCATTATCCGTAGCTAAGCAAAGTGCACGAGGTTATGGTGTGCAAATTGGGAGTTTCAAAGAATTGGTTAACTTAGTGGAGTTAGCTAATAATCTTCGAGGCTCATATAAAAGCAACGTTTATACTCAAGTTGTTGATATTAAAGGAGTTAAGAGCTATAAATTGATTATTGGCAACGTTAAGAATAGAGATAAAGCGGATAAATTAAGGCAGAAAGTTGTAAAGAGCTATCCGGATTGTTTTGTGATTAAATTTTAAGTTTTTAGAAGATTTGTTTTTTACTTTTAAGGATTTGCATAAATTGAACTTTGAATTACTAATTGGCACTAACCTAAACATATTATCTACAATAATATCAACCCTTTAAGCAATGGAATATAACGAATCGTATGTACAGTTTTTAGAGGTATGGAATACCTGGGCATTTTATATAGCCGTGTTGTTTTTAGCAGCAGGCGTCTTAATATCTTTATATTATTTCAGCAGGTTGCTCACTATTTCAGATCCTAAAACCAAGCATGATTTTATTAATGATAATGAAATCAAATTATTTTGGAGGTCGATGCTGGCCTTATCAATAGGAGCAGGCGTCTGGTTAAATATCAGCTTTCACGAGACTGTGAAAGAAGAAATGATCTGGTTTTTTGTGCGTTTATTCGTAACAGCTAGTTTCACAACGATATTTGCTCTTGTGTTTAATAGTCTTATCAATGTTTACTACCCATTCCAGGTTGAGAAGAAACTGAATAAACTTCGCCATAAGCCACGAGTTAACCCGAATAATGGCAATAAGATGAAGCTTTTAGGAGAAGATGTAGAGGACGATTACTTAACACCGGAAATGATTGAGGAAGAGGCCGGACATTCTGTTGACTACGATGTGTGGCTGGATGAAGAAACAGGATATACAAAAATTGAGAAATACGATGGTGCTTCACTTGCTGTTGAGTGTCCATCTTGTGGATATCGTACCCTAAGAATTGAAGATGAAGAGGTTATTAAATCACCTACTGTTGATTCTGAAGGTGAAATATTAGAATATTATAAGTGTTCGTATTGTGGTCATAAAGAGCGACGCACAAGTATTACGAAGAGGTTGGTAGCGCCACCTAAGGTTGCTGCTTCAAACTAGCAATCTGTATGAACTTAAAACAGAGGCCATCTTTCGGGATGGCCTTTTTTTATAGGATTACTTCTAAGACTTCTTTCACAACCCGATCGGCAGAATCCAGTGCACCTTGAACAGTACCATAATTTCCATTAATGGCCGTTGCTTCGCCAGCAAAAAATAGGCGATTATTAATAGGGGTGGCGTAAGCTTGAGCTGCACCCGTTCCGCTTACCAACGGGTAGGATTTAATTCCTTGAAAGTAAGGGTTATCGCCCCAATTGGTTATATAGGTAGTTGATTCATCGAATTGCTGTGATGCTTCCCCGTCATAGAGTTCATCTAAATCGTCCTTTAAGAGCTGTATTATTTCCTCATCTGATTTCCCTGCCAGCGCTTCGGCTTGTTTGCCGTTTATTAGGGCGCAGAGCACTCGATTTTGGCTACTTCGACCTTTACCAGGTGCATAGTACTCGGGTACGATGCCGTCTGTATAGATGGAGCTTACTTCTTTTCCCCAGAAGTTTACGTAAAATCCTAACATCACTTTATATCCTACATCCATCCCAATTCTGTTTAGAGCGCCGGTTGTATTTACGGGCAAGGAAGGAGTAAATGAGATATCACCCGATTTTAGAACATTGACTGGTACTGTAGTAATTAATATTGTGCATTCATGGGTGCCACCATTGGCATCAGTAAGTACAATTTTTTCAATATCATTATAATTCACCTGTGTAATTGGCGTATTTAGTTGCAGATAACTGCTAACCACACTCGAGTATTTGCCACCAAGAATATTTACCAGAGATTGATTACTGGTTAAGTACCTTCCTTCTCCATCGTTCCATGCCTTTTCGCCGTCGGATGCACCTTTTATACTTACCGACTCAAAAGAACTACCTCGTGAGTTAGATGTAATGGCATCGACAATATGTTGCACTCTTGTAGGTAGGCCACTACTAATTACTGCATTTCTAATAGTTAGATCTGGCCCATTATAATTCGGTATAATATTAATAAAGTTTAGCGCCGACAAGAAATCTGTGTCATTCCCAAGGTCGTCAGCTGTTTGTATCTTTCCATCAACCTCATAATTGGGATTATCAGGATATTCTATTGTTTCAGCTCCGGCAGATTCAATCGTGCTATACCATGTATTGTTATTCCCGTAAATCCAATCTGCCCCTTCTTCCATCGGAAAGTCGAAAAACTCTTTTCTTAATCGAATCCTTCCGCCGTATCTATCGGAAGCTTCTAGGATCTTTACTTGTATATTCTTGTCAAGGAATTGCTGGGCGGCAGATAAGCCAGCGGCACCAGCTCCTAAAATAATAACGTTACCGTCGTAGACCGGAGTGGGGGTAATTTTACTCTGATCGCAGGATGTTAATAAAGAAGGGAATGCCATTCCAGCCGGAATTGTATATGCCAACTTTTGTAATACCTCGCGTCTTTTCATTTATAAATATTTATTATGCCTGTCTAAAATTACCACCAAAATACATGTTTTTAATTGATGTGAGAAATGATAAGTAACCAGTAGTTTGTCTAATAAACGCAATTATTTCATTCTGCCGTATACAAATCTATCTCTACCGCTTAGGTCTTGCTTTAAGCGAATATCGGTAAAATTATAGTTTTGTAGCAGGTCGCTTACATCTCTCCCATATTGCTCATTTATTTCAAAAAAAAGCATTCCGCCAGGTAACAGTATCTCTCTAGCTTTCTTAACGATATGCTCGTAAAACATTAAAGGCGAATGATTAGGAACGAAAAGCGCCTGTTCAGGTTCATAATCGAGAACATTCTTCGCCATCAGTGCTTTTTCATCTTCTAGAACATAGGGAGGGTTGCTTACAATGATGTTGTACAGATTTTTGGTATCGTAAGAAAAAATATCGGCTTCAATAAATGACACCTTAGCATTTAAATTATCTGCATTTTCACGGGCAACTTTTGTTGCCTCCTTACTAATATCTAAACTATCTGCACTAACCTTTGCGTTTTCTAGAGCTAATGTTATAGGAATACAGCCCGATCCTGTCCCGATATCTAGGATTCTACATGGATCGAATTTGTAGCTGTGCTCAAGGACTATGCGAACCAATTCCTCCGTCTCAGGTCTTGGAATTAAAGTATGCTCATTTACTAGAAAATCGTTGCCGTAGAAATGTGCTTTGCCTAGAACATACTGGATTGGTTTATTCAATTTCAACTCTTCAATTGCACTTGATAGGTTGTTTAACTGAGCTCGATCAGGAACCATAGAACTATTGGTAATTACACTTGTCCGATCTAAGTTAAATAGTGCCTCCAGCAGCATAAAACTAATACTCTCAGCTTCCTGATCGTAGGTTGGCTCGAGTTCGGCTTTTATTTGATAAAGGAGTTTTTTAGCACTTAGGCTTTCCATATTACAATGGTACAAAAGTTTAGATTCACTGCAGGAATCTTACATTTAGACTAAGTTTGTGTTATGAGCGATGAGCTATATATGCAAAGAGCACTAGAGCTTGCCAAGCTGGGCTCTGGAACCGTGAGTCCTAACCCTATGGTTGGCTGCGTTATAGTTCTAAATGATATTATCCTGGGTGAAGGCTATCATAGAAGGGCTGGGGAGGCACATGCCGAAGTAAATGCCATAAATTCTGTTGTTAATCTTAAAGAACTATCACAAGCAACCATCTATGTTACACTAGAACCCTGTAGTTTTTTTGGCAAGACACCTGCATGTACCGATCTTATCATTAAACATAAACCCCAAAGAGTTGTTGTTGCCAGTAAAGACCCAAATCCTAAGGTAAGTGGCAAAGGCCTAAAGCTGCTTCGAGATGCTGACATAGCCGTGGATTTTGGGGTGTTGGAAGATGATGCGATGGAACTAAATAGGAGGTTCTATATCAATATGCAATTGAGCCGACCCTATGTTATCCTTAAATGGGCTGAGACCACGGATGGTTTTATCGCAAGGGAAAATTATGACTCCAAGTGGATTAGTAACTCAAAATCGCGACAGTTGGTACATAAATGGCGTAAAGAGGAAGATGCCATCCTTGTAGGCCACAAAACGGTCGTCTACGATAATCCCAGTCTTAATATTCGTACATGGTCTGGTAAGAACCCTGTACGAGTGGTTCTAGGAAAGGACACTTCGCTTGATGCGGCTGCTTCGATATTTAGTAAGCCTGAAAAGGTCTTTTACTTCAATAATGAACGAAGCGATACCATTGAAAACACAGAATACGTTAAGTTGAAGAATTCTGATGATCCTAAGGAATTACTTGAGCATCTGCACCGAGATAATATATGTTCAATTATTGTTGAAGGAGGTTCCGCTACAATTGCAAAATATATAGCACAAGGTCTTTGGGACGAGGCTAGAATTTTTAAATCTCCAAAAAGCTTTAACGAAGGAATTCCAGCTCCTAGTTTGAAATTCGTTGCAGATAAGGAATTTTCTATTCTTGAAGATCGTTTATCCATTATCCATAACCCTAAAACGAAAGAGCATTGGCAGAAGAACTAATAATTGATAATAAAGCATCGAAAGAGGCTAAGTATAAATCACTACTACCACAACTTAAGGCACTCTTGACGGGCGAGCCTGATACGATAGCTAACATGGCTAATATTAGTGCTGCCTTAAAGGAGGCATTCGATTTTTATTGGGTAGGATTCTATATCGTTAAAGAAGAGTTGGTTCTAGGCCCCTTTCAAGGTCCAATTGCCTGCACAAGAATTGGTAGAGGAAAGGGAGTTTGTGGTACGGTATGGGACGAAGGAAAGACGATTATTGTACCCGATGTCGACAAGTTTCCAGGGCATATCGCTTGCAGCAGTGCCTCTCGTTCAGAAATAGTAATCCCCGGGGTTAATGAGCAAGGTGAAGTTGTATTTGTTCTTGACGTTGATAGTGCACAACTTAACGACTTCGACTCCGTCGATCAACGATATCTCGAAAAGGTAGTAGGCCTACTCTTAGCCTAGAAAAAAACTGGTCTGCGAGGTTTCCAGAGTTCTTCTAATTCAGGCGGCCCACCGAAGTGCTCACCCATAAAATTATCGAGCTCATCTATTGTTTCATCTGATAATAGCTCGGCAACATCGTCCATCACCTTGCCACTTAACAAAAAAGGCATGGTAGAAGTTATCATCTGATTCCCTTTAAAATGACCATAAATCATATACTCACTTAGGGTAGACTTATGATCGCCGGTAATGGCACAGTTTTCTGAGAGGGGCAACTCGCTTAAACTCTGCCAATTTTGGTTATAGTCATTAATTTTTCTAAGGAATTCTTGATTGCCGGAAAAGTATGTTTGCATACTTTCTAAGGACTCTTGCGACATCTTCTCGTTCATATCATGAGCACAAAGCGAACAAAGGGCATATTCATACACCACATCACTTACTTCGTGCTCAGGATAGTTACGGATTGCTTTTTCAATAAAGTAGTCTATATCCCCAGTCATAAGGTCTGCCTTGCAGACCATACAAGCTTCAAAAGGCTCCTCTGTTTCGAAAGCGTAAAATTCCTCTGGGATAGGACGAAATGGGTCCATTTAGCTTAACTTAATTATAAGTAAAGTTCTGGCTTAAGAAAGGGCACAAGCGCCAGGATAACGGCTTGCTTATAGTACTCGGTCCGATCTATTAAATCGTTTGTTAGGAGGCCTACCGCACCATTTTTTTGCTTCGAATGCGATTGATTAAACACCTGGTCGTCTGCCTGCCCGAGCTCAAGACCAGACCTAACCAAAAGGCTAACCTCGTGAGGCAGTACAAAGCTTGACGTTCGTGCTTTGCCTTCTGTGCCATTGGTGCCTAATACCACCATCCAGGCAAACGCCTCGAGCTCTTTTTCATGGTCTTCGATACCTCCTTCGATTCCCACCCAAAAATCGGCTTCTTTTTTTTGTTTAACATCTAATGCACGATTTCGCGCACCTCGTAAAGTTTCATCATTAGACATGGGCTGATCTCTTACTTGAGAGACCGCTGAAACCCCTTCGACTTCGAATTCTTCATCCGGGAACGCAGTCTCAAAGGCCAGCTTTGCACTGTTTATTTTTACCGGATTCGTTGATCCAACAATTACTTTCTTCATATCTGATAAAATTTTTGATGATTGAATTTGAGAAAAATCACTAGACTGATTTCGTTCTGTTTGAAGGTATGAATTTATCAATTTCTGACGAGAAAAGGTGGCAAAATCGGAACAACTTTCAACCCTAAAGGAATTATTTTTTATTATCGGATTATACCCGGATAAAAACTCCTTCTGAATTACTAATAATCGGGTATCGTGTCATTTCTTTACAGCGATTACTGAACTCCTTTCCAGATTTAAGGTCGAACCTATAAAAGTGCAATGGGCAAACAATTTCACCATATTTTGTAATCATCCCTTTGTGCATCGGCTCATTTTGATGCGGGCAATTATTATCGAAGGCGAATAAGTCCTCATGAAACCTGGTCAGGATAACTTTTCGTCCGTCGATGCTAAAAAGCTGTATTTTACCATGCCTTATTTTTTCGAAGGCAGCCTCTTGCGATGGAAACAGTTTTATCAATTCCTGGCTATCGTTGTGAGCAAAACTGTGCATCCATCCCAATAGGTGACCCGTCTGGTGGCCCAAGTGGCTCCATTCGCTCAAAAGCACCTGGATTAGCCTCGAATTGATTGATCTGGAAAACGGCAAACTCTAACGAGGCCTTCTGATTAGTGTCTTTGGTAATTTTAGCCTCTTTAGTTGCCCATGATTTTAAATCCATCATAGCAGCATAGGTTATGGCTCTGGCCTGTTCACTTGCACTGTTATCAGCCACTAAGTACATTAAGTTTTTTAGTGCCACGGCATTTACGGCATTTCTAATTTCACCTTTATAACCTGCTTGCGGCTGGCTTTTCCATGTTGCCTCCATTAAAGCATCTAGTACATAGCCGAGCCCAGGTTGTGCAGCATCTCTACCTTTGTATTCAACAAGGCGCGATGCTCTTTCGGGTCTAAGCAACATGCTTATGCTCATGTCCGCTGCTGCTTCTGCTGCTGCAATTGGGTCGAATGTGAGGCCTGTACGGATTTTAACTGTTTCCCTCGAACGGCTATAGCCAATGGGCCTGGGTGGAATTAGCTTAATAAGATCCTCTCTAAGAGCCAGGTTGGATGGATTTATGGTGGATAGAACAGCTTGAAGTGCCTCTTCTTGATCCGCAAAAGGTACAAGTGCTGTTGGTGTTTGGCCATCGCCTCTTAGCGCATATGTATAGTGCAAGCCTCCAATAGTTTTAACGGCGGCCTCGGTCTGGTAACGATGGAAAAAGTAAATAGGCGCTAAACTTTCTTCTAACAAAGCCATAGGCTCTCCTTTTCGAATATTATTTTCAGAGAAGTTGTTGAGGGCAGTTTCACGCACTTTTAATACTCTGGCGAGCTCTTCTGCTGCATTATTGCCATTATCCCATAGGTGTGCTCTCGGGTTGGCGCTTCCCAGCGGACGTGCGTCCTGATCCGAGAGAAATGAAAGGCCGTCTTCTAGATATGCCTTCTGTAAGATATCATAAAGAGCCTTGTCTTCGTCAACACCTTCCGGGAAATCAGAATATCCATAAGCAATGCTTACTTTGTCCCAGGCACCGATTTTAGTATCGTATGCCTCAGAAAAATCAATCTTACCATCCGTTAGTTTTACCAATGGATGTGGGTAATCCATAACGGAGGCTCTTCCATCCATACTGGATGTGTAATTATGCGCTAAACCTAAGGTATGCCCTACCTCATGAGCAGCAAGTTGTCTTATTCTTGCCAGAGCCATCTCCTTCATATCGGTGGGAACTTGACCTTCTCCGTAAGGGCTTAATAAACCTGAGGCAATAAGAAAATCTTGTCTAACACGTAAAGAGCCAAGTGAGACATGGCCTTTAATAATCTCTCCAGTGCGAGGATCAGTAACACTGGCGCCATACGACCAGCCCCGTGTTGAACGATGTACCCATTGGATAAGATTATAACGAACATCCATCGGGTCGGCATCTTCAGGCATTAATTTCACCTGGAAGGCATTGATATAGCCAGCAGCTTCAAATGCCTGATTCCACCAGCGAGCACCGTCCATTAAGGCCGAACGCACAGGTTCTGGAGCGCCTCGATCTAAATAATACACAATTGGCTCAACCGCCTCACTTTTTGCAACTGAGGGGTCCTTCTTTTCCAAACGATGTCGTCGAATCATACGTTTTACCATTTGTTCATCGATTGGCGTAGCGTAATCGGCATACCATTGTGAGCCAAAGCTAGATCTCGGATCGAACTTGCGTGGGGTATAATTATTATCTGGAAGTTTAATGAATGAATGATGCTGCCTAACTGTAACCGCTTCTGGCGATGGCACCACGCTACGGATGTATCTACCTGTCGGAGACCCGGTAAACGTAAGTGTAGCTTCAAACTCTACGTTTTCTGGAAAAGCCTTAATTTGCTTGGGATAAAAGGCCGAACGGGATCGTTCAAGTCGATACGAACCTTGATTCGATCGTCTTAGCCTACCGATAACATTATGGGCATCTCGCATTAAAAAGTCTGTCGCATCCACCAAAATGCCGTCGGGTGTTTCTGTATCTACTTTAAATCCCCATAAGATCGATTGAGCGAAGGCTTGTTCTACCGACTCAACTTCATCCTGATTGTCTGAAATTGCCCTAAAATCTTGATTTGGTTCTATCATTAATACCTTCGGGCCAACACGTGAGAATTTAACAATGCTTGTGCCTCCGAGCTGTCCACGGTCAAGGCCGATATCATTAGAGCCAATTCCTGCAGCAAGTGAGTTTACGTATAAAAACTCTGTGTCTAATTCTTTAATTAGCAAGAAGACTTTATCTTGTTTATCGTCGTAGAAGAAATCGAAGTAGCCTTCAAACTTTTTCATCGTTGAGGTTTTGTTCGATGCAGGAGAGGACTTTGATTTCTTCTTACCTTGTGCTAAGCCAAGGTTGGCACCAAAAATTAATGTGCTAATAAGCAATACGAGAACCGGAAATTTTTTCATTGATAATGATTTAGGTTAACAGACAATTAAGCAGTTAAACATACAAAAACCAACAAAGAGGTGCTAAAAAAAACGCTCCACTGGTAAAATGGGGTGTTAAAAGGCAATAAAAAAACCGGCAATTAATATTACCGGTTCTTGCTACATATAATTTTATACTTATACGTCTAAGTCTTTTTTGTGCTTGCTTACCAATTTATTAGGGAATACCCATGGGGAGATTATTGCTAAAATCAATAAAGTGTAAACAAGAATTACCATTGTCATAACAAAAAGCGTTTAATTCAAGTCGCTAAGATCATTAAAAAACATGAAAACTCCACACTAATCTTTTTCAAAAATATAATTCCTGGTAAATCTACTATTTCTGATTCTCGATGAAGTCCTTAAATCTACTCGATTCCGGAACTCTTGGAAAAGAGTTATTAAAGATATAAGCATCACCAGTTTTTTGATCTGGGTCCACCATAACCGAAACAACTTTCTTCTCTTTAAGGAACACCTTGGTGATTTTTTCTTCGTTCATCCGCCATATTTCGGCTGGCAATATTTCGCTTTCTACCGAGCCATCATCATATCGCCATTGTAAAATGATGGGGCTTACTAGCCCTCCTAAGTTTGCAAAATGTAGCTCATAAAGATATTTTCCTTTATTTGCTTTAAGAATAAGTTGATTATCAATTCGATTTCTAAACTCTCTATATTCACTGTCCTGTGTTTCTTCAAGGTAAAGTGAGACAGGCTCACTGAGTAGATTGTTTTTCGATTCCTCGCTAACCGAAATTGATTCTGTGCTATCAGTACCTTCTTTTATAACATACCAATTAACTCCTGTTAAATCGATATCTACATAATCAATAGAATAAAACCATCCGCGCCAAAACCAGTCCAGATCTATGGCCGATGCATCTTCCATAATTCGAAAGAAATCGGCTGGCATGGGTCGTTTGAAAGCCCAGCTCTTAGCATAGGTTTTAAAGGAATAATCAAACAGTTCAGGTCCCATTACTACATCCCGTAACACACAGAGAGCGGCGGATGGTTTACCATAACCATTATAGCCGAACTGAGCCAATTGCTCCGAATTGGTCATAAGTGGCCTGATGTAATCGGGGTCGCCACGCATATATTTTGTCACACTTTCTGGTTTTCCCCAGGTCAGTTCAAATTCCGGATAATACTCATCCATGGTGAGTTGTTCTAAAAAAGTATTGATTCCTTCATCTTGCCATGTCCATTGGCGCTCATCGGTGTTTACGATCATGGGAAAGTAGTTATGACCAACCTCATGAACAATAACAGCTACCATGTCGTATAGCTTCCATTTCGAGTATTTGCCATCCGATTCCGGACGACCCATATTGAAACAGATCATAGGATATTCCATGCCCTGATTTGCAGCATGAACGCTGATCGCCACCGGATATGGGTAATCGAAGGTCATTCTAGAATATGTTTTGAGTGCGTTAGCTACAGCCCTTGTAGAATATTCTTCCCAGATAGGGTTGCCTTCTTTGGGATAAAAAGACATAGCAATTGGCGATGTCGACTCCAACTCAACCTTCATCGCATCCCAGATAAACTTTCTTGATGAGGCAAAAGCAAAGTCGCGAACATTAGAGGCCCTATAATGCCATGTTTTTAACCCGGAAGCTTTATTTTTTTCGGCTCTTCTAGCGTCCTTTTCCGTGACTATAAATACAGGCTCTGTAGAGTTAATTGCTTTTTTGTAGCGCTTTAATTGAGCTTCATTCAAGACCTCGTTGAGGTTCTGAATCTCCCCTGTTGCAGCAACTATATGGTCATTGGGTACCGTAATCGTTACATCAAAATCTCCAAAACTTAACGCAAATTCGCCATCACCGAGAAATTGCTTGTTCTGCCAGCCTTCCACATCGTCGAATACTGCCATTCTCGGATACCATTGTGCCACAGTAAAGAGGTAGTTATCATCTTTAGGGAAATATTCGTAGCCGCCTCTACCATCTACGGTTAGTCTATCGTATAAGTTGTAATGCCACTTTATTTGCACTGCTACTGATTCACCTGCAGCAAGCGGCACTGAAAGATCTACGCGCATCATGGTTTGGTTGATGGTATAGTTAAGGGGGAGACCGTTGAATCCTATTACTTCTTCGATACTATACCCGCCATCATAAAAGCGTTCGTCGGTAATCTGCATCATTTGTTCGGCCTCCATATCACCCATGATCTCAGAGGTTTCAGCTTGCCAGGCAAGGGAACCTTTTTTTCGAACATTTTGATCTAATTGAAACCAGAGATACTTGAGCTTTTGTGGTGAGTTATTATGGAATACAACTTCTTCACTACCCGATAGCACCAAATTCTCCTCATCGAGACTAACCACTATCGTATAATCTACCTTCTGCTGCCAGTAGGCATGACCAGGACGGCCCGATGCAGTTCGGTAGCTATTCGGAGTTGGGAGATCAGGGCCTAATTGCTCGAATTTTCCTTGCCATGATTGGCCATTAACTAAAAAGGGCAGCATGATTAATGCTGCCCAGTATATTTTAACCATATTTTAAGCTTGGCTATTTGCCATCTTTAAATTTCTCGAACTTCGATTGAACGTCTCTCTTTGGGAAGTAATTATTATTTGTCTTAACATCTGCTGTTTCAAGATTTGGGTCTATCGTAATATTCACAACCTCTTTGTCTTTTGCAAACACTTTGGTTATCTGCATTTCATTTTTTCTCCAGATCTCGGCTGGTAGCTTTTCAATTTCTTTGGTGCCATCCTTATACGTCCATTCGATAATAACAGGCATCACTAAACCACCTTTGTTCTTAAGCGTTATCTCATAAAGGTTACGATTAGCATTTAGCTTACGAATAGCGTCATCGTCAACCTTATTCATAAATTCTCGGTATTGCGATGATTCGGTATCATATAATTTCACCTGTTCGAATCCTCCAGAAAAATCGATATTATTACCATCTTCATCAACATTTTTGTTGTCGATTTTAGCGGCCTGGGCTCTATTTTCGAAACTTTTCTCGTCGGCAGCAACTTTAAACCATCTAACATTCGCCACCTCGATATCTACATAATCTGTGGTGTAAAACCATCCTTTCCAAAACCAATCTAAGTCCACCGCAGAGGCGTCTTCCATGGTTC
>CBDUMS010000054.1:0-26223 GCA_965368405.1 uncultured Cyclobacteriaceae bacterium | reverse complement strand
AATCTTAAAAAGGGTGGTTTTGCCGCTGCCATTTATGCCCACAACAGCCGTTTTTTGACCTTGGTCGAGGCCAAAACTCACTTCTTCGAATAGCGTTTTATCGGCAAATGATTTAGAAATGTTGGCAACAGATAGGTAATTCATGTCGCAAATTTATCTTTTTCAGGAATCAATTCTTGACTCGTTCAATAAGTCTGGTTAAATTGCTCTTTCAACTTAAACACAAATACTATGAAAATCCTGAAAATCATTGGAATTATCATCGTGGTGCTGATACTAATTGTAGTTGGCTATGGCCTCTCATTGTCTGGAGAAGCACAAATGGAGCGAAGTACCGTAATTAACGCCCCAATTGAAAAAGTTTTTAATTCGGTTAATACTTTTGCCAACGTGCCAGAGTGGAGCCCTTGGATTAAAATGGACCCAGAGGTTAAAATCGAATTCAGTGGACCAGAGAATGGCACAGGAGCTAAGTATAGCTGGGACAGTCAGAATCCAGAACTAGGGCAGGGTACCCAGGAGATCCTGGAAAGCAGAGAAGGAAATTATGTTAAAACGCAAATGGTATTTGCTATTCCTGGCGAGTTTTACGCAGAATATATCCTCGAGCCTACTGAGGGTGGGACGAAGCTAACCTGGACCTATGATGGTAGAGTTGACGGTTTGTTCTGGAAAATACTAATGAGCAATGCTGAAGCTCAGCTTGGCCCAATGTACGAACAAGGACTTGCTGACTTAAAAACCTATATAGAAAGTCTACCGGATACTGAGCCAGAGGAGGTGATGGAAGCCGAAGACGTTGAAGAAATATCTTCTGAAGAGTAATTTTTAATAACATTTACTAAATGAGTGAGCAAGAACAGAAAGTTCTAAATGGGTACATCCATGTACGCCACGCAGTACCTGAGCATCAGATTGAACAGATATCACAACTTAGCGAAACTTTCTACAAGGAAATGGATTCGAGAAGATCCGTTCGAGAGTACTCCAATGAACCTATTCCACGTGCGGTAATTGAGAATATTATAAAAACGGCATCTACTGCACCGTCTGGTGCTCACAAACAGCCCTGGACTTTTTGCGCCGTAGCAAACTCGGAGCTAAAAACCAGGATACGGGAGGCAGCAGAGGCGGAAGAAAGAGAGAGCTACGAAAAAAGGATGAGTGAACGTTGGCTTAAGGATTTAGAACCGATGGCCACAAATCCGGATAAGCCATTCCTCGAAATAGCACCTTGGCTTATCATTGTTTTTAAAAAAGCTTACGAACTCAATGAAAAAGATGAAAAAGTAAATAACTATTACGTTAATGAATCTGTTGGCATAGCTTGTGGAATGCTTATCGCAGCAATTCATCGTGCTGGCTTAGTTACACTTACTCACACACCCAGCCCAATGGATTTTCTAGGCAAATTATTAAATAGACCGGCTAATGAGCGTGCCTTTTTATTGCTACCCGTAGGTAAACCGAAGAGTCCTGTCTACGTACCAGACTTAAAGCGAAAACCTCTCGATGAGGTTGCCGTTTTCTATGAGTAAATGACCATCGATTAACATTGCTAAATACTCCCCTGCTAGATCAAAAGGCAGGAGAGCATATGGCAAACTTGGTCTTATATAAGAAATATTGCGTTCTTGGGTCATCATTTAACGGTCTTCCGTCTTTGTGATTACCTCTCCCAACTTTCTTTAATAATATTGGTTTTGCAAAAATATAATTCTATTTTTGTGTCCCGATTTTCGGGGTACTATAAATAAATAAAGTTAAATAAGTGGATTCAGTAAGTTACAAGACCGTTTCGCTCAACGCAGGCACAGTTCAGAAGGACTGGGTTATTGTTGATGCCGATTCGAAGGTTTTGGGTCGATTGTCATCAGAGGTGGCGATGATCCTGAGAGGAAAGAGAAAACCTGGTTACACTCCTCATGTTGATTGTGGAGATAATGTAATTGTCATTAATGCCGACAAAGTTGTTTTAAGCGGCAAAAAATGGACGGACAAGGTTTACGTGCGTCACACCGGATATCCTGGTGGGCAGCGTTTTGAAACGCCTAATGAGGTGAAGAACAAGAAGTCTTCAACAGTTCTCGTAGAAAGGGCGGTAAAAGGTATGTTACCAAAAAACAGATTAGGAAGCGAGCTTTTCCGAAATCTCTATGTTTATGAGGGAGCGGAACACCCGCACGAAGCACAGAAACCTAAAGAAGTAAAGCTATAATCGATGGAAATAATTAATACAATAGGAAGAAGAAAAACGTCGGTAGCTAGAATCTACTTGCAGCCTGGTAAAGGAAACATTAGTGTCAATAATAAAGACATGAGTGATTATTTCCCTGTAGATATCATGCAGATTATCGTTAAGCAACCATTACAAACCGTAGATGTTGACGGAAAATTCGACATTAAAGTTAATGTTGATGGTGGTGGCGTTAAAGGACAAGCAGAAGCTGTTAGATTGGCTATTGCTCGTGCCCTTTGCGAAGTAGATGGCGAGTTTAGATCCCCTCTTAAAAAAGAAGGTTTCTTAACCCGTGATTCACGCATGGTAGAGAGAAAGAAATACGGTCGCAGAAAAGCCCGTAGAAAATTCCAATTCAGTAAACGTTAAAAAAAGAGATTTAGGAATACTGCAAGGGATGTTTATCATCTTTTGTTTATGTCCTACTTCTATAAAATATAAATAATGGGAAATTTAAAACACAAGGACTTACTAGATGCTGGTGTTCACTTCGGACACTTAACCAGAAAGTGGGATCCACGTATGGCTCCATATATTTTCATGGAGAAGAACGGGATCCACATTATAGACCTGAACAAAACCCTAGATAGCATTGAGCAAGCATCTAACGCGCTAGGTAATATTGTACGTTCTGGTCGTAAAGTGATGTTTGTAGCAACAAAGAAACAAGCTAAAGATATCGTAGTAGAAGAGGCAAAACGATTAAACATGCCTTATGTAACGGAAAGATGGTTAGGAGGTATGCTTACCAACTTCGCAACAATCCGTAAATCACTTAAGAAAATGTCTTCTATCGAGAAATTGATGAAAGAAGATGCTTATCTGAATCTTGCAAAGCGTGAGCGATTAATGATTACACGTGAAAAAGAGAAGTTAGAGAGAATCTTAGGTGGTATTGCAGACCTTACACGATTGCCAGCGGCTCTTTTTGTGGTTGACGTAAAACGAGAACATATTGCCATTAAAGAAGCACAGAAATTGAATATTCCTGTTTTCGCAATGGTTGATACAAACTCAGATCCAACAAACATCGACTTCCCAATTCCGGCAAACGACGATGCCTTCAAATCAATTGATATTATTACTAAAGAAGTAGGTAATGTTATCGAAAAAGCTTTGATGGAGCGTAAGAAGGATAAGGAAGAATCGAAACGTAAAGAAGAGGAAGACGCAAAGCGTAAGGTGGATGAGCAACCTGAAGAGGTAGCCGAGAAAGCCTGATTTCTCTAATGAATAATTTCTAAGAAATTGAACATTGGCGAAATCTGATGTTCAATTTTTTGTTTAAGATACTATTGACAATATAAACATTTAAGTTATGGCTATTACAGCTAAAGAAGTAAACGAACTACGTAAAATGACCGGTGCTGGCATGATGGATTGTAAAAAAGCCCTCACCGAAGCTAATGGCGATTACGAAAAGGCCATTGATATTCTAAGAACTAAAGGACAAAAGGTTTCTGCATCTCGAGCAGATAGAGATGCGAAGGAAGGTGTTGTTTTTATTAAAACGAATGATGATGCTACAGAAAGTGTATTAGTTGCGCTTGCTTGCGAAACTGATTTCGTAGCTAAAAATGACGAATTCCAGGCTGCAGGAAACAAAATTGCTGAAATTGCTTTTGATAATAACCCAGCATCTATCGATGAGCTTAACGCACTAGCTTATGATAATCTTACCGTTGGCGAAAAGCTAACGGAACTTATTGGTAAAATAGGTGAGAAGATTGAGGTTAAGTTCTATGAGCGTATTACCGGAGAGGTTGTTATTCCTTATATCCACGCAGGTAGTAAGCTAGGTGTACTTGTTTCGCTTAAAGGAGCAAATGGTACCGATGTTACTGATGCAGGTAAAGATGTTGCTATGCAAATTGCTGCTATGCGACCTATCGCGGTGAGCAAAGACGCTGTAGATCAAGCTACTATTGATCACGAATTAGCAATTGGTAAAGAGCAAGCTCTGGCTGAAGGAAAACCAGAGAATATCGTAGACAAAATTGCCCAAGGAAAACTGAATAAATTCTTTCAGGAAAACACCTTATTATCACAAAAATTCGTGAAAGATAACGGTATGACGATCGAGCAGTATTTAAATGGTGTTCAGAACGGATTAACTGTTACTGAATTCAAACGTATTGCCCTTGGAGGTTAATTAAAAAGAACAAGATTCTAAGAACCCCGGCTTCTCAATGAGGTCGGGGTTTTTTATTGCTAGTTTTCTGGGGATTTAGCGTGTAAGTCGTAAACTTCTGGCAAATAGCCTACAGCAAAGGGGGTTGTAACTTCGGTATCATAAACCCGATAAAAGCCAATGTTTGTTGTTTTCTTCTTCACATCAGAAGAAAAACTTCCCTTGAAACCATCGTTACAATCTACGGTAAGTTTAATCCATTTCAATTGGTCTTTCTTGTTAAACTTAAGCTCATACTCTAAGCTCATATTTAACTCCTTTTTAAGTCTTTCTTTATAACCCTCGAGTTCTATCACCGTGCTTGCATGATCAACAATCAGGATAACCAAATCTTCTTTAACCACTAAACCTCGTGAATCATTACCGGCCGGAACAAATAGCAAAATCAATCCTAGTAATAAGCTCATATTTTATATGTTTTAATTGTTATTGTCTACATAGATCACGCCGTCTTTCATTACCATATTAACGTCTCTCAAGGCAGAAATATTTTCCATTGGATTGCCATTAACGATAACTATATCTGCAAGTAGGCCTTCGGTTATGCTACCAACTTTCTGCTCCATATGAAATAATTTGGCGTTAAGTGATGTGGCAGCAATTAATACATCAATTGGCTTCATTCCATACTCTGCCATCATCTCAAGCTCAATTACATTATTCCCGTGCGAATAAACTCCAACATCACCACCCGCACTTAGCGTTACACCAGCAGCAAGGGCTTTTTCAAAACTCTTGCGCTTATTAACAACCCGCTCCGGAGCAGGTTCACGGTCTGGGTTCCAGCCATTATATGTACTAATCGAATAACCCGCTGCTAGGGTAGGGTAAAGTGCAACATTCTTCTCTTTCATGAGTTGATAAACTTCATCGGTAGCGCCGTCGCCATGTTCAATCATAACGACACCCGCATTAATGGCTCGCTTCATACCTTCTGCCGTTGCTGCATGGGCAACCACATCTCGACCACTACTCGCGGCCACTTCAACGATTAATCGCAACTCCGCCTCTGTAAAACTTGGCATGGCTTCACCATTTGGCCCCCAGCGATAGTCAGCATAGACTTTAATAAAATCAGCTCCTTTACCAATTTGTGAGCGCACCACTTGAATGAGGTTATTGCCATCAGCGGGTTCTGCACCAAGCAGCGGCAGGTCAAAATCTGGCGAAAATCCTTTGGGGCCATAGCTGCCTGTAGCCACTATAGCCTTACTCGAGATAAGCATCCTAGGACCTGCTATAATTCCTTCATCAATTGCCATTTTAATTCCTAGGTCGGCATAGCCAGCACCTTCAGTTCCCAAATCTCTAAACGTTGTAAAACCAGCTTCGAGTGTTGCTTTAGCATGATTTACGGCTCGGGCTACACGATAGGATTCGGGCTCTTTCAGTACTTGATCATTCCAGCTTGTTTCATTATAGGGGTGGAGTAAGATATGACCATGGCCTTCGATTAGCCCGGGCAGTAAAGTCTTGTTTGCCAGAACAATTGTTTTAGCCTGATGCTTAGGGAGGTTTTTCTCGATACCTGCATAAACTATTTTATTGCCTTCTACGAGTACAACCCAATTATTATGGACTTCCAAACCGTCAAATACACGATCTGGTTTTAGAAGAAGGGCATTAGATTGCCCCTGAGCAGACAACCCGATAATAATTAATAAAATGGTGAGAAAACTTTTCATGATCGTATGATTTAGACTAATATAATTAATCATACGCTGTTACCCTTTACTTCATTCTGATTTACTCAAGAACTTTTTTCCAGTCGTCGGAGGAAGAAACATGAAGCTCTTCACCCCGTTTTAAGATAAAGTCTTTCATTACTACTTTCCTACAGCCCTGAAAACTATTAGTGCCAACACTTTGCAGGAGTATTGGAAATGAATAGCCGTAGTCACGCTTATTTTTAACAAGCGACCCATCATCGTTTAGCATAAAGCCCCAAATAATTTTAATCGGACCGCGATCGCAGGTTACCGGCGCAAAACCAAAAATATCATACTTATACTCGCCCGTGCCATCCGAATTCAACTTAAGATAACCTGATTTTCTTCCTGCGTACGTGCCGAAAAAAACGGTGTCTACAGAATATGAGGTAGTGTATGTACTATCTTGATAGTTCATAATCCTGTTTTTATCCGCCTGCGGTAGAGATACTGCGGGCGAAGGGCTGAGCCAAAGACTTAGAAAAAACAGAATCATAAATGATTATCCTTAGTCTGCTAACGCTGCTACCCCCGGCAAGGTCTTACCTTCCATGTACTCCAGTAATGCTCCTCCGCCTGTAGAAACATAAGACACCTTATCGCCATATCCTAATTGATTAATGGCTGCCGCAGAATCGCCACCACCGATTAAACTAAAGCCTCCAAAAGCGGTTGCATCACGAACAGCTTTGGCTACAGCCTTGGTTCCATTGGCAAAAGGGGCCATCTCGAAAACGCCCATGGGTCCATTCCAAAGTACCGTTGCCGATCGGCTAATAATTCTTCGGAAAACCTCCTGTGCATCAGGGCCTATGTCTAGCCCCATCCAACCATCGGGAATGCTAATATTATCCGAGATCTGGGTAAGCGCATCGGGCGCAAATTTGTTGGCAATAACAGAGTCAATAGGTAACTCCAGACTAACTCCTTTTTCCTTTGCTTTTTGTATGAGTTCTTTGGCTAAGCCAAGCTTCTCTTCTTCAACCAGTGAGGAACCAACTTGCCCTCCTAAAGCCTTAAAAAATGTGTACGCCATACCGCCTCCAATGATCAGGTTATCTACTCGATCTAGTAGCTTATCGATAATTAATATTTTATCAGAAATCTTGGCGCCACCCATAATGGCCGTATAGGGTTTCTTTGGATTAGCCAGAACCTGATCGGCATTTTTTAATTCGGCCTCCATAACGTAACCGCAACCTTTTGTGTCGAAGTATTGTGCGATAATCGCCGTTGAAGCATGGGCACGATGCGCTGTTCCAAAAGCATCGTTGATGTAGATGTCACCTAATTTGGAAAGGCTTTTCGCAAAGGATTCATCTCCTTTAGTCTCCTCTGGATGAAATCGTAAGTTTTCTAAAAGTAAAATCTGGCCACTTTCCAGCGCGTTTGCTTTCCCTTCTGCCTCTCCTCCAATGCAATCACTACTGAACTTGACTTCGGTGCCAAATCGCTCACTTAACGAAGATACAAGATGCTTCAAGGAGAATTTTTCCTCCGGACCAGATTTTGGCCTGCCCAAGTGCGACATGAGAATGACTGCCCCGCCATCGGAAAGGATCTTCTTAATGGTTCGCTCTGCAGCATTAATTCTGGTAAAATCGGTAATCTCAAACTTATCATTCAATGGAACGTTGAAATCTACACGAATTAAGGCCTTTTTGCCTTCGAAATTTATATTGTCTACTGTGCGCATAATTTTTACTTATAACTTGCTCGTTTTAGTCGATCGTTAATTGCTCTTCCTAAGCCTTTTTCAGGCACTAGTTCGGCTAAAATCACATCGACATCTTGTGATTCAAACCATCTTAAGGCGGAAAATAACTTGGTTGCGGCTTCATTTACACTGCCACTTTCTGATAGGACAAAGTTAACATAAGATGGGTAGTTTTCTTTAAAAGAAAGCACTCCTTTTTTCTCTTTTGCATGCAACCTTATCAATGTATCTAAATCGCCTAAAATCACTTTTTTCTTTGGCGCATAATGACTGCTTAGCATCCCTGGCGCACTAGGCTTGGAGGTTGAGGATAGGGTAACCGAAACATCTCCAATAACTTCTTCGATCTCTTCAACCGATAATCCTCCAAGTCTTAGTATTTGAGGGATATCATTTTCGAAACCGATAATGGTTGACTCTAAACCTATTTTCGATGGGCCACCATCTAAAATATAATCTACCTTTTCTCCCAACTGGTTGGCCACATGTTGAGCTGAGGTAGGGCTCACATAGCCAAAAGGATTGGCACTTGGTGCAACCAAAGGAAAGGAAATCTGCTGCAGAAGCTCTTGTAGTAATGGGTGACTCGGCATGCGAAATGCCGCCGTTGGCAGACCACTGGATATTAAGTCGCTGATAACCGGCTTTTTTCTTAGCACAAGGGTAAGCGGGCCAGGCCAGAATTTATTGATAAGGTCCTGAGCTTTATCAGGAATATGCTCAACCAAATCCTTGAGATCCGAATCTTTTGCGATATGGGTAATGAGGGGATCGAATGAAGGCCGATTTTTGGCTGCGAAGACCTTGAGGACTGCGGTATCATTAAAAGCGTTTGCCGCCAGGCCGTACACGGTTTCAGTGGGAATGCCTACGATTCCCCCATGTTCTAAGGATTTAGCAGCAATTTTTTGATCAGTCCCTATATCTCCCATATGCTCACTATTGCTTAAAGACATGAGCAAGTATCTTATCTACGGCCTGATGTGGAGTTATTTTATTGCTAAGGACCTCCGCTTTCAAGGTTTTTATCGTTGGTGCTATTCGGGCGTCTTGGGTGATTTGCCTTACGAGTTCTGTATTCAGTGTTTTTTCAAGCCAATGAAGTTTTTGTTCTTGCCTTTTATCTATTAAGCCGCCCGAGGTTAATTCTTGTTTATGGAATTCTTGAATGGTATCCCACACATTATTAATACCACTATGTTCCAGTGATGAACAAGTGAGAACGGGAGGGGTCCAGCCACTCTCACGTGGGCTAAATAAATGAATAGCGTTCTCATATGCTTTTTTAGCGAGTTGTGCAGGCTGTGTATTATCGCCATCGGCTTTGTTTATAATTAAGATATCGGCCATTTCCATTATCCCTCGCTTAATGCCCTGAAGCTCATCTCCAGCTCCAGCGAGCATCAGCAATAAAAATACATCGGTCATGTTTTTCACGGCAACCTCCGATTGCCCTACTCCAACGGTTTCTATAAGAACAACATCATAACCGGCAGCTTCACACAGCAATATAGCTTCATTGGTTTTATTGGCAACGCCACCAAGTTCACCTGAGGCAGCAGTGGGTCGGATAAAAGCATTAGGATTAGTAGAAAGGTTGCCCATTCGGGTTTTGTCACCTAAAATACTACCCTTCGAATGAGCGCTGCTCGGGTCTATAGCTAAAACAGCTAGCTTTTTGCCTAGTCCGGTTATCAGTTCTCCTAAAGCTTCTATAAAGGTGCTTTTACCTACTCCGGGTACTCCTGTTATGCCAATTCTGATAGACTTTCCCGTAAATTCAAGAATAGAAGAGAGCAAATCGCCAGCCTGTGATCGGTCTTCAGCACGATTACTCTCAATCAGTGTAATCGCTTTTCCTAAGGCAACCCTATCTCCGCTCAATAATGCGTTTTTTATCGATTTAGTGTCGTCCTTCTGCAACGATTTTTTTTTAGATTTTAAATATTTAGTAACTTGGGGAAACTTAGCCAATTCGTATGTTAAAGAAAACAAAATTTTGGGTACACTGTGTACTCGCCACTGCATTTATTTTCGGATTTATGTGGACCGCGAGCATGCTTTTTGCCATTTTCGACTTCCTCGACCCTATCGGTGATGCACTAGAGGGTTATGAAATGACAGATCAGGTGTTCTCAAATGAACAATGGCGGATTCCGCCACCAGTTGAAGATGATATTATTCTAATTAACCTTGGCTTAGAGTCACGTCGAGTTACTGCAGAACAAATTAATATTATAAACAGTTTTGAACCTCGGGTTATTGGACTTGATGCTATTTTTAGATCACTTAAGCCTGATACTCTAGGCGATTTAATGCTGGCTGATGCCTTAGCGAATACACCAAATTTGGTTATGTATACAAAACTCCTGGATCCTGGGGATGACAATATTTGGAATGAGGCTGAATATAGCCATCCACTATTTACGCAAGATCATCAAACAGCGCATGTGAATTTAACTATTGAGAATGCCGGAGGTGAACAATGGAATTTTAAAACAAGTAGAAGTTTTTTCCCAAAAGAATTGTTAAGAAATAGTGAAACCGGTGAAATAGACACAATTCCGGCTTTTGGGGTAAGCCTCGCAATGGCATATGATTCTGCAAAGGCACAGGAATTTCTGGATCGTAATGTTGACGAAGAATTAATAAACTTCCGAGGTAATGTTATTGATTACGGGCTAACCAAATATGGCACTCGATTTTTTGCTTTGGACTGGTATCAGGTCTTGGATACTATGATGTATACACCAGACCTATTAAAAGATAAAATTGTACTTCTGGGATTTCTGGGACAGAATTTTGATGACCGAACTACAACTGAGGACAAGTACTTTACCCCAATGAATGAGAAATATACCGGACGAGCCAATCCTGATATGTATGGAGTGGTGATTCACGCCAATATTATTTCCATGATACTTAACCAAGATTATCTAGATCAGATGAGTGAGGGTGCGGGCATACTCGTGGCAATTCTGGTATGTTTTTTGAATGTTGTTGTATTCTCTATGATATATTATAAGCTTGATCGTTGGTATGATGGTATTACTAAACTAATACAGCTTATAGAAGCCTTAATATTGACATTTATTATTATTATAGTATTCCATTATTTTAACTTTAAACTAAATCTAACAATAACGATTATTGCGGTATTATTTGCAGGGGACTCTTTAGAGGTGTATTATGGGGTTATTGTGAATGCATATGAAAAAATTGAAAAAAGATGGCTTACCAAATAAGTCTTTCTTGTATATAACTTATAGAATAACAACAACGATTATGACACGTAAAATTTCATTGATTCTAGCGGCCCTTTTGATAATGGGTTTTTCTGGCTTTAGCCAGGACTATACCTTTAGAATTATGGTTTCAAAAGGAGAGAACAAGGTAAAAGTAGGAGGGGCCGGTGATTGGCAGAACTTACGAATCGGCGGGAAACTGAATGATGGAGATGAACTTCAAGTAGCAGAAAACGGCTATTTGGGATT
This sequence comes from uncultured Cyclobacteriaceae bacterium, assembly GCA_965368405.1. Lineage (GTDB taxonomy): Bacteria > Bacteroidota > Bacteroidia > Cytophagales > Cyclobacteriaceae > S012-113. The sequence continues at coordinate 14,873 of CBDUMS010000054.1, read as the reverse complement.
AGTACATTCAACAGGAAAAACCAAAGAGCTAAAAACGGCAGGTACGTTTAAAATAGCAGAATTGGCAAGTGCAATAAGCGCAAGCAACGATAATATTGCTTCGAAGTATGCCGATTTTGTGATAAGTAAAATGAGTCCAGAAGAGCGCGAGGCAAATAGAAGAAAGTATGCCAGCGTTACAGGAGCCGTTGAACGGGGCGATAGCGATGCCGCAATAAATATCTTTATGCCTACATCTGTTTCGGTATATAACTCTGAAGTGATGTTACGCTGGGATGCAGTGGCTAACGAAAATGCCACCTATGTGGTTAAACTCAAAGATCTTTTCGAGCAAACCATTATGGTCGCAGAAACTACCGAAACAAACTATACCGTAGACTTCAACGATCCTAAATTAGTAGGAGCTATAGTTGAAAACTTGGTTATCGTTAATGTGAGTGTAAAAGGTAACGAAGATATAAAGTCTAAAGATGCTGCCATCGAACGATTTAGCGTTGATGCTTCTTCTAGCTTCGAGATTGAGCTTAAAGATCTTCAGGATAACTTAGGAGGACAATCGTCTATAAACAGCTTAATTCTTGCAGAATTCTATGAAGAGAATAATTTACTGCTTGATGCATTAACGAGCTACGAATATGCTATTAAGATGTCACCAGACGTTGGGTATTACAAAGAAGCTTATGATGAATTCCTAATGAGGAATGGTTTAAAATAATAAAAATAGATTTTTTTGGACGCCCGGTGTTTGACTACATCGGGCGTTTTTTTATATCACCAGATCATCACCTTCCAGAAAGGGCACTATCTCATAGATATCATTCTTTAGACAAAACTCGATATCCTTGATAATTCCAAAATTAGCAAGCCTTTTAGCATGAGCAGACTGTGATACAAAACTTAGCAAATCCGCGCTATGAAGCGTATAAAGACTGTGAGATATCCTTGCATCATCGGTTGTTATTGCATATTCGTCTTTAAGAAGTTCTATCAATGCACCAGCAAATAACGTGTCTTCTGCATTAACACTTCCTTTCCAACCGGCGCAATGGATCACCACTTCCCGGTCTAGTTCAAGGATTTTGCGTGCAACCGCCCTTATGTTTAAGAAAGAACCAATCAAAACATGAGCTGCTTCTTTCGATTTGGAGATTGCCAGGGTTCCGTTGGTAGTGGTTACAGCAACCTTGGCCCCTTTAATACTTGGATCCATGTAGCTATAGGGTGAGTTTCCTATATCAAATCCAGCCACTTTTTCGCCACCACGCTCAGCGGCTATAATATAGCCATTTTTGGCCATCGAGCGGCACTCCTCAAGATCGGCAAGTGGTCTCATGCTTTGTAAACCGTGAGCAAACGCAGTGGTCATGCAGGATGTTGCTCTTAATATATCAACAATTACAACGGTCTTTCCTTTCAGATCAAAAAGGTGAATAAGTTCAGGGCTTAAACAAACGGCAATGCTTTTCATGCCTCAAAAATAGGGAAATAGCATGAGTGTTATTCGTTAAAACCTTAGGTGAATTTGGGCAGTAAGCTGTGTTCTATAATTCCCTTCAATTAAATCGTAACCTGAACCAATACTATGCTGGTTTAGGTATTCAGTCAAAGACCATTTAGCTCTAACACTAATTTTAGGATGGGGTTTATACTTTACGATTGCATAATAACTGATGCCACGCCCAATAAAGCCACGAGTTAGATAGGAAAAAAGCATGTCTTTTTCATATACATATTGTCGAGTAGAAAAGGAGGGAACATCAAATACCAGGATTCTCGCTGTAAATCCCATCTTCATTTTACTGAAATTGATATCCTGTAGCAAAAGCCAACTGCCTTCATTATTAGTGGGATAGAGGTTGTATTGCATGCGGGTACGATAAGAGAGCGCAGACTCTTTGCCACAATCGAAGTTAGCAATGCTTTTTATTATTTTTTCATTTCGATTAACCGCTACGGTTCCTGTATTTTCCTTGCGTGGTTGTTGCTCGTTCCGAAATTGAATAAATGCGGCAGCGGATTTTGAAAAGGCGTATGCAATGCGCAACAGATAATCATTGCCAAGTGCTGGAGCGGCTGTGGAGGATGATATCCAGTCAAATTTATACATATCGTAATAAGCAGATATCAGCATCTTTTTCGCTGGACTTAGTTTTATGCCCCAATAAATGCCTTCTTCATTATTAAGAGTGCTTCGCTCGGAAAAACTCTGACCATAGAAGGAATGGAAGTCTTTATCGAACTTCCGGTAAAAAAGACTTAGACTAATATATTTTGATATGCTTGAAATCACTCCTGCACTGAGCGCCATCCCCGCTCTGTGGGTTTTAGCCACCTCGCCAAATAAAAGAATATTCCCCGCATTATATTGCCCAAACCAGCTGTAGTTGGTGAGTGATTTGCCATTGAAATGGAACTGATTATAATTCGTGGGTTTAGGTACAATGGGTTTACTAAATTGGGTAGTCATTAATACAGCACCCGTAGAGAAGTTCTTTTGCTGATAGCGGAGTGCAGATCCCCAGATTTGCTCATTTACTTGATTTATGGATTCTATTTCACTGGTAGTTCGATGTAATCCTGATTTTCTTAAAGCCGACACTGCGGGCTTCATATTAAAACTTGTTGGCGTTGCATCTAGCCCTTGATTTGAATAGAATAGCGATAAACTAAGCTGATTGCTAAGGCTTAAGTTGGCTCCAATTCCTCGAAAATATTGTGTTTCACTAATCGAGCTAAACGGCAATATACCGAGTGATGATTGCTTGACTGATGTTACTGTTTCCACATTTTTCCCGGCCATAAAACCAGCACCAAGTAATAACCCCTGACCATATTGCATGCGATAATCGCCAATAACAAGTTGATTAAGCCGTTTATGCTTTTCAATATAGAGATGTCCTGTGAAATGATCGGGCATATAATTAGTGCCCGCATTTAGCCATTGTTCACCAGGGTCTTTTTGGGCAGCCAGACCTATACTGACTTTTCCTGGGTTTCTAAAACGCAATCGAAATTGTGCTTTATCCGGGCTTCCTCGATAAATATTGTCCTTGAAACCGCGTGCGTCTTGAATTACTTGGCCATAGCTTGAGGTAAAATAATTGGTGTTTCCACGAAATGTACCTGCTAATTTATTTACAATCGATTGATCGTCTGCAAGGGTTATGAAGGGTAGGAGTGTTTGAATGTCGGCAATTGTTAGAGCTTCAATAGACTGAAGCTCGTAAATGCTATGGTATAACCCTGATTCTTCGCGATGATTGATAATAGCGGCGATTTGGTCCTTATCAAGAATGGCGAGTTGCGAAAAATCGTTCGCCGTACCGCGGTTGAGATCAATTGGATTATCATAATAAAATAACAAGAGGTCGTAATAGGTGCGATTTTCTACTTCATCGCCAACACTAATTATTCCTTGAATATGATTTTCAATAGAAAAGGGTTCTTGTGCCAAGGCTGGGCAAATGGAGACGATCAGAATTATTGTGGTGATCCTAAGCATTATCTTTTACTTACGATTATCGACAATGAACCACTAAAGCCAAGGTCGGCATGATACTGACCACCCACATCAAATTTTAGACTCTGCCAGGCTAAGCCAAACCCCAGTGCCCCTATATTATTAGATGTATTAAATCCTGTACGCAGCGCCACGACTTTATTGAGATTGTATTCCAGTCCAAAACTCACGGCAGTCGGAAGATCAATATTCTTATCAACCTGCATATTCAAGCGAAAAGATTCTAAGGGTTTATACGATATGCCCACTTGCATTACAGAGCTCAGACGCTGATTAGATTCATTGCTCAGCTTAGACCGGGTTAGGTTCACTAAATGGACGCCCAGCGCTACCTGCTCGGAAACCCTAAACCTCCCGCCCATATCTATGGTAAATACCGATTTGTACCCATAATCTTGTAGATGATACTGATGGTAATTGGCCCTTAAACCTAATTGAGAAATACCAATTTCCTGAGTTGCAACAGCCTTTACCTCAAGTTGATTATAGAGTTCATCGCCAAAATAGTTGATAGCCGCACCTGTTGTAAAGCTTTTGAATGGAAGTACTACGCCCGCGCCTACATCGGTTAATCCAAGGTCGATGTATGCTGTATTATATGCAGCGATAAAGGACAAGGCGTCCGTACTTAACGAACCAGGATTGTTGAAAACAGCATACTCATCTTCAAGCAGTATACTGCTGTTGGCCATGGCAAAGGATCTTGCGCCGGTAGCCAAAATGTTCTGTCCATAAGTTTTGCAAGCCAAGGTCGTCACAGCAAGCAATAGAAAACTTGCTTTAATGCGATAGTACCTCATAATTTCCTAGAATGAAGATAGCAAATCTCTTATATTGATGCAAAATTTCATCTAAGTAAATAGGTAAAAAAAATCACTTTGCATTAGAGTAAATACCTAGTATGTTTGTACCTCATTTTTGGTCAATGAAACAGGTACTCGCCGAAATCAAGGCTCCCATAGCTAGTGAAATTGATGAGTTCGAACGTAAGTTTCGTTCGTCGATGAAAAGTAACGTCCTGTTACTGGACAAGATAATGAGCTATATTGTGAAGCGCAAGGGTAAACAAATGCGCCCAATGTTCGTGTTTTTAACAGCCGGAACAGTAGGTGAGATCCAGGAAGCTACTTTTCGTGGAGCGTCACTCATCGAATTATTGCATACTGCCACACTTGTTCATGATGATGTGGTCGACAACTCCGACTATCGACGTGGTTTTTTCTCTATTAACGCCTTGTGGAAGAATAAAATTGCTGTTTTAGTTGGCGATTACTTACTGTCTCGAGGGCTGTTATTGTCGGTTAATCATAATGATTACGATATGCTCAAAATAGTTTCTACTGCTGTAAAAGAAATGAGCGAAGGGGAACTCTTGCAAATGGAAAAAGCGCGCAAGCTCGATATCACCGAAGAGGTATACTACGATGTCGTTCGACAGAAAACAGCTTCACTTATTGCCTCTTGCTGTGCAACCGGCGCTAGTTCTACGAATGCCAGTCCCGAAACCATCGAGAAGATGAAAACTTTTGGCGAAAAGGTAGGCATGGCCTTTCAAATTAAAGACGATCTTTTCGACTATGGCACAAAAGAAATTGGTAAACCGCTGGGTATAGACATTAAGGAAAAGAAGCTCACTCTTCCGTTAATCTATGCATTGCAAAATGCCTCATGGACTAAGAAACGTGAGATTATCAATATCATTAAACGCAAGAGCCATATCACTTCGAAGGTAAATGAAGTTATCGCTTTTGTACGCCAGGCTGGCGGAATCGATTATGCTAAAAAAGTAATGGAGCAGTTTAAAGATGAAGCCTTAGCGATGCTCGCGGAGTTTCCGGATTCTGAGTATAAACGGTCTCTTTCTACCTTAGTTTCTTATACCATTTCTAGGGAAAAATAGGATTTCTCCCACTTTCCACCACCCTTAAATTCTGTCTTTCTCCCAAAATAGCGAGGCTTACACCGTGATATTCATGGCGGAAAGAGCATTTTAGGCCCTTTTTTAACAAAATGTGTAAAAAAGTGGGAGAAAGTGGGGCAATATGGTTGAAAATGTCATAAAATTTCATAAGTTTGCTCATTGACAAAGCTTTTAAGGGGATATTATGGCTTTTTTCACAAGTGAATACTCATGTAAATTAGATGCCAAAGGCAGGCTGGTCCTGCCTGCGCGGATGAAGGCGAATTTGCCGGAAGCGTCATCTAGTGAGCTTTTTATGCGTGAAGGATTTGAACCATGTCTGGAATTATACCCTTTAGTAGAATACAAAAAAATATATTCTAAGATTGCTGGCCTGAATGAATTTAATGCGGAGTACAGAAGACTCCAGCGAAATTTCTTTAGGGGCAGTGCTACCGTTGAACTTGATTCTGCAGGAAGACTTCTAATACCAAAGTCGATGTTGCAGTATGCCAAGTTAGATAAAGAGATTGTGGTGGTAGGAATGGGAAACAGGATGGAGATATGGAATCCAGAAGCGTACGAAAAGTTTCTTATAACCGACCCCCAAGAATTGTCAGATTTAGCTGAAAAACATCTGACAGACCATGAGTAATACACTTGTTATGGAGTATCATAAACCAGTAATGCTCCAAGAATGTCTTGAAGCACTGAACATAAAGCCGGATGGTATTTATGTAGACCTCACTTTCGGTGGGGGCGGGCACAGTGCCGCAATTTTAGAACGACTCACTACAGGTAAACTTTTCGCATTCGATCAAGATCCTGATGCTGCAGAAAATGCTGCTGCCTACACAGGAGATAATTTTGAGTTTATTCCTGCCAATTTTAGATACTTTACCAAATACTTGAAGCTTTATAAGGTTGCTCAAGTCGATGGTATTTTAGCCGACCTTGGTGTGTCGTCGCATCAGATTAATGAGCCTTCGCGCGGGTTCTCGATTAGATTTGATGCAGATCTCGACATGCGAATGGATCAAAAAGGCAAGCAGACTGCGGCTGATATTCTCAACAATTATACAGAGAGCGATCTCATCCATATCTTAAGTGCTTATGGCGAAGTAAAGAATGCGAGAACCTTAGCACGAGCCATTGTCGACAATCGTAGTCAGTCACCAATAAATACTACCGAGCAATTTAATGCCATTCTAATTCCTCTTGCCAGGCGAGGAAGACAAAACCAATATATGGCGCAGGTGTATCAAGCACTACGCATCGAAGTAAATGAAGAAATGGAGGCGCTTAAAGATATGTTATCCTTAACGCCGGAGGCTCTTAACGAGGGCGGTCGCCTCGTTATCATGAGTTACCATTCGCTCGAAGATCGATTGGTGAAACACTTCATTGGATCAGGAAACTTCAAGGGTCAGCAAGAAAAAGACTTCTATGGCAACTTGATTCGGCCACTGCAGCCTGTTAGTCGCAAACCGCTTACGGCTTCTGCAGAAGAGTTAGAAATAAATAATAGAGCTAGAAGTGCCAAACTAAGAATAGCAGAAAGATAATTATGGCAAAGAACACATTTAGGATCCAAGGACAGAAAAAAGAGAGCGTCTTCTCTAAACTAGAGCGCAATCTTAACCTCGGCAACTTGTTCGAGGATGGTTTGCCGGTAAAGTATTTGCCCAATGTTGCCTACGTCACCTTGCTAATAATTATCTATATCGGCTATAATCATTATGCAGAAAAGACTTCCCGGAACATTACCAAGCTCGAAGTACAAGTGGAGAACCTACGAGCAGATTATACAACACTAAAATCAGACTATATGTATTCCAGACTACAATCGGAAGTCGCGAAGCGTGTAGCTGAAATGGGCATTAAAGAAAGTAAAATACCACCACAAAAAATTGTAGTTAAGAAAGTTGAATATTAAGAATTCCATATTATTTAGAGTACGGGTATCTTTTATATTAGTACTAATCTTTGCCATCGCAATTGTTTACCGGATCGGTGTAATTCAAATTGCAGAAGGAGAGAAATGGAATGCCCTGGCTGCTCAAATTGGATTGCAGTATCGTGAGGTTGAGGCGACGCGCGGCAATATAATCTCGGATAATGGCAGCCTACTAGCTACATCAATACCATTTTATAGACTGGCGTTAGATCCCTCTCGACCAACGCAGCAAATGCTCAACGAAAGTTTGGATTCACTCGCTCGAAATCTTTCTTCATTTTTTGGTGATGCATCGGCAACGGCGTACAAGCGTAAGATAATTGATGCTCGCAAATCTGGACGTCGCTACATATCGCTTAATCGTAAGCTGATAAACTATCAAGAAAAGAAAATGATAGCGGATTGGCCAATTCTTCGCGAAGGAAGATTAAAAGCAGGCGTATTATTTGAAAAGGTTGATAAGCGCTTTAAGCCGTTTAACTATTTAGCGTCTCGAACAATAGGTTTCGTAAATGAAAATCAGAATGGAGCCGGGTTAGAATACTCATTTAATCAAAGTCTTGCGGGCAAGCCGGGTAAAGCTTTATTCCAAAAGACCATGGGGGGCAATTGGAAGCCGATACCCGATGCGTCTGAGGTTCGCCCGGTAGATGGTTATGATTTGGAAACAACCATAGATATTAATTTGCAAGATATGGCTGAAGCTGCATTATTGCGTGCTCTGGAAAGTCATAATGCTGACTATGGTACTGTGATTGTAATGGAGGTCAAAACAGGCCAGATTAAAGCAATCTCCAATCTGGGTAAACTGAAGAGCGGGAAGTATGGCGAGAAGTATAATTATGCCGTAGGTGGTCATGGCTTGCGCGAGCCCGGTTCTACATTTAAACTCATGACGATGTTGGCGCTCTTAGAGGAGACCAACCTGCAATTAACCGATACGATCGATACGGGTGATGGTGAATTTACCTTCTACAAAAGCACAATTCGTGATCATGAAAAAGGGGGTTATGGTAAGTTAACCGTAGAAGAATCCTTTGAGGTATCTTCGAATATCGCTATTGCCAAGTTGGCCGACAAATACTTTAGCCTAAAGCCTGAGCTTTTCTATAATCAGATTGAAAAAGTAGGTCTCACACGACCTATGGGATTTCAGATAGCTGGCGAAGGACAGCCAAAGGTTAAAAAGCCGGAAGACTGGAGTGGAATCACCCTACCGTGGATGGCGCACGGCTATGGTCTTGAGCTAACACCATTGCACACCCTCAGCTTATTTAATGCCGTTGCGAATAATGGGGTGATGATGAAGCCTTATATTGTTAAAAATATTCGCCGCGCCAATAAGGTAATCGATTCCTTCGAGCCTACGGTAACGAATAAGGCGATTTGCAGTCCTGCTACACTAACTAAGTTACGATTACTCTTAGAGGGTGTTGTTGAGACTGGTACGGCGAAAAATATCAATAATGCGCAATATAAAATTGCAGGTAAAACCGGAACGGCTGTTACCCTAAAAAATGGTCGTTATCAAAAAGCATATATGACTTCGTTTGCTGGCTATTTCCCAGCTGAAAATCCAGAGTACAGCTGCATTGTAGTTATCGAAAATCCAAAAGGAGTTTGGCAATATGGTAGCTCTGTAGCGGCACCTGTTTTTAAGGAAATCGCAGATAAAATATATGCAAAGGATATTGAAATGCATATTGCCATGGAGAGCGACTTGAATACGCAATTTGGCGTGTTCCCGGTAATCCGATCAGGATATAAGCCAGATCTGCAGTTTATATGCAATAACCTGGGTATCTCTAACCATTCAACGGGTGAAGCCGAATGGGTGAAAACCAAAGTTGATGATAACGCTATCGTTTGGCGATCGAATCAGGTAAAACCAGGGGTAACGCCCGATGTAATTGGTATGACCTTACGTGATGCAATTTACGTCTTGGAGAGTTGTGGTTATCAGGTTAGAATGACTGGTTCTGGAAGAGTTAAAAAGCAGTCTATAATGCCAGGGCGCCGTATAGAAAAAGGAGATAAAATAACCTTAGAGCTGGGATGATGCTACTGAACGAAATATTGTATGGAGTTTCGCTCAAGGCTGTAGCCGGTAATATGGAGATTGCCGTTAATGAACTCGCCTTCGATTCGCGCTTGGTTGTTAAAGGTGATGTCTTTATTGCAATTCAAGGAACACAAGTGGATGGCCATGATTATATTGATGCAGTCCTGGAAAAAGAGCCAGCAGCAATAATTTGCAATAAGCTCCCTCAAACTCTCAAAGAAGGTGTCGCCTATGCAGAGGTAGAGGATACTGCAGCAGCTTTAGGAATAATTGCTTCTAATTTTTATGGTAGCCCAAGTACTAAACTTAAAGTCGTTGGGGTAACCGGTACCAATGGAAAAACATCGGTAGCACTATTATTATTTAATCTCTTTCGCGATCTCGGTTATGGTTGTGGTCTAATCTCTACGATTTCTAATAAAATCAACGATCGTGAATCGCCTTCAACACATACAACACCAGATGTACTGCAACTAAATAAGTTGATGGTAGAAATGGTGAAGCAAGGCTGCGAATACTGCTTTATGGAAGTTAGCTCACATGCTTTAGCCCAACACCGAACCACCGGGTTATTCTTTGAAGGAGCAATTTTCACTAACCTCTCGCATGATCATCTCGATTATCACAAAACATTCGACGAGTATATAAAAGCTAAGAAATTACTTTTTGATAATCTGCCACAAAAGGCTTTCGCATTAGTTAATATCGACGATAAGCGCGGCCGGGTAATGGTTCAAAATACCAAGGCAACCAAACACACTTATGCTTTAAAGTCAGCTGCTGAATTTAAGGCGAAAATAATCGCGAATAACATTAACGGTCTCGAATTGGATATCGATGGCTTGCAGGTATTGTTTCGAGTTTTTGGAGATTTTAATGCCTACAATCTTTTGGCAACCTATGGGGCAGCCATGCTTCTAGGGATGGACAGCACCCAGACATTAACGGTAATGTCCAATCTTCATGCTGCACCCGGCAGGCTAGAGCAAGTACTTAATAACTCTGGTTTAACTGCTTTAGTCGATTACGCGCACACACCCGACGCCCTTGCGAAGGTGCTGGAGACTATAAATGATTTTAGAAGCGGTAACGAGCAAGTTATTACGGTTGTTGGTTGTGGTGGTGATCGAGATAGGGAAAAACGACCTATAATGGCCGAAACGGCTTGTAAGTTAAGCGATAAGGTGATTTTGACTTCTGATAATCCACGTACTGAGGACCCTGAAAAAATTCTTGATGAAATGATGACAGGGGTGAGCCCGAGTAATCGGCGAAAGGCGCTCCGCATCGTAAGCAGAGAAGAAGCTATACGTACGGCCTGTCATATCGCGCAAGCGAAAGATATAATACTTGTAGCCGGTAAAGGCCATGAAAACTACCAGGAAATAAACGGAGAGAGATTCCCTTTCGATGATAGAGAGGTATTAGCCCAAATTCTAACCCCAAACAGCAACTAATATGTTCTATCATTTATTCGATTTTCTTAGAGCAGAATACGATCTTATTGGGGCGGGACTTTTTCAATATATTTCGTTTAGAGCAGGGATGACAGCAATTCTTTCGCTCATAATAACGATAGCATTCGGTAAACGACTGATTGGTTATTTGCAACGAAAGCAAGTTGGCGAACAGATTAGAGATTTAGGTTTAGAAGGACAAAAAGAGAAAGCCGGCACGCCAACCATGGGTGGTCTTATTATTATTCTTGGTGTAATTCTTCCAACTGTTCTGTTCGCTAAGCTCGATAACATATATATAATACTTCTTATTGTTTCGACCCTGTGGATGGGGATTATCGGATTTACCGATGATTATATTAAAGTATTCAAGAATGACAAAGAGGGACTCCGAGGCCGGTTTAAGATTATCGGGCAAGTTGGGCTAGGGCTTATCGTTGGTCTCACGCTCTACTTTAATGATAAGGTGGTGGTTAGAGAATTCGACCGTGCTGAACCGGTTCAGGAAATATTGGTCAATGATAACCCAAGCTATCAGGACGTTAAATCAACAAAAACAACTATTCCGTTTTTTAAAGGAAATGAGGCCGACTACTCTGCCCTTAATCCTTTTGATGATAAATATACTTGGATCTTTTATGTTCTTATAGCCACATTTATCATCACAGCCGTTTCTAACGGAGCAAACATTACCGATGGGATCGATGGCCTCGCCGCGGGTACTACAGCTATTATGGCATTGACCTTGGGCGTGCTCGCCTATGTTTCCGGTCGTGTCGATTTTACGAATTACCTCAATATTATGTATATCCCCGAGTCTGGCGAACTCTTAGTGTTTAGTACTGCCCTCGTTGGTGCCTGTGTTGGATTTTTATGGTTCAACTCCTACCCAGCGCAGGTGTTTATGGGTGATACCGGGAGTCTGTCATTGGGCGGCGTTATTGCTGTACTTGCGCTTGCGATTCGTAAAGAGTTACTTATCCCTATCTTATGCGGTATCTTCCTTATTGAGAATTTATCGGTAGTAATTCAAGTTGCCTACTTTAAATACACAAAGCGAAAATACGGTGAAGGGCGGAGAGTCTTTCTGATGTCGCCACTGCACCATCATTACCAGAAAAAGGGAATCCCAGAACCGAAAATTGTAACCCGATTTTGGATCGTAGGTATATTTTTAGCCATTCTAGCACTTGCAACCCTAAAAATCAGATAATGGAGAATAATAGGGTAACCATATTAGGTGGAGGAGAAAGCGGGGTAGGAGCTGCTTTGTTAGCGATGGACAAGGGGTATCAGGTCTGGTTGTCGGATTTTGGATCAATTAGATCGAATTACAAGCAAGAAATTGAAGAGAATGAAATCGCATATGAAGAAGGAGGACATTCTGTAGAAAAAATTCTGAAATCCGGACTCATAATTAAGAGCCCAGGGATTAGCGATAAGGCACCTATTGTTGTAGAGGCAAAGTCAAATAATATTCCAGTAATCAGTGAAATTGAATTTGCTTCACGCTTCGTGACAAAGCCATTAATAGCGATTACCGGCAGCAATGGTAAAACAACTACTACACTACTGATTCATCACCTATTAACTGCAGATGGTAAAAACGCTGCATTATGTGGTAATATCGGCAGTAGTCTTGCTCGCCATGTTTTGGCCGATGAAGCAGACCTCTTTGTGGTAGAAGTTAGCAGCTTCCAATTAGATGGCACTGTTGATTTTTGTCCGAATACCGCTGTTCTATTAAATATAACACCAGACCATCTCGATCGATACGATTATGATTTCGAGCGGTATGCTCAATCTAAAATGAGTATTACGCGAAATATGAAATCTGGGCATATTGTTTATAACCTCCAGGATGCTGAGCTTTCTAACCGAGTGGATCAACTTCCTCTTGGTTCTGTACTTAGTACCTTCTCTTTAGACAAAGAAACTCCAACTAGAATACAAAATGATGCATTGAGTATTCATTTTAAGGATAAACATTGTGAACTAGCAAAACAAGATATTGAGCTAAAAGGCGAGCATAACCAGATGAATTTAATGGCTGCTATACTCGTCGCTATGGAATATGGGGTTAACCCAGAAGAAGTCCAAGCTAATCTGAAAGGCTTTACAAATCATCCTAACCGACTCGAATTTGTAGCCAGGATCAATGATATAGACTTTATTAATGATTCGAAGGCCACCAATGTGGAGTCAGTATATTTTGCGCTGGGTAGTTTCGATCAGCCCATTATTTGGATTGCTGGAGGGCAAGATAAGGGTAATGACTATGCACAGATTGAGCATTATGTCAAGGAAAAGGTTAAGGCCCTAGTTTGCTTGGGTTTGGACAATAAGAAGTTAATCGACTTCTTCCAAAACTCTGTAGACACTATTGTTGAAACCAATAACACGGATGATGCCGTACGATCAGCCTTAGAACTAGCGGCGCCTAATGACGTGGTTCTACTATCCCCGGCATGTGCCAGTTTCGATATTTTCGATAATTACGCCCAACGCGGAGATTATTTTAAAAAGTCGGTTTTGAAACTTAAAGAACTTGCCATATGACAGCGATATTGAAACAGTGGGCGGATACACATATTAAGGGTGATCAGGTAATTTGGGCAATTGTTATTGCGCTATCGATGATTAGTGTATTTGTAGTTTACAGTGCTACGGGCGCACTTGCTTATCGTAACATGGAAAGCATTGAGCACTATTTGTTCAAGCACACAGGGCTGATTGCCTTAAGTTTAGTTGCAATGTGGGTAGCGCATAAAATCGATTATCGTTATTACTCTAAGCTTGCCAAATTTGGGTTATGGATATCCGTTCCCCTCTTGCTCTATGCTTGGAAAGCCGGTGTGAACCTAAATGACGCTTCTCGATGGATAACCATACCAATAATAAATCAGGTATTCCAACCTTCTGATTTAGCAAAACTTTCTCTTATAGCCGCCATGGCCGCTATGCTTTCTAAGCGTCAGCAGAATATCGATGATTTTAAGGATGTAGTTATTCCTATGGTAATGTGGAGTGGGGTAATCTGCGGTCTTATCGCTATGGCCGACCTAAGTTCTGCAATTCTACTTTTTGCAACAGCCATGCTATTGATGTTCATTGGTCGAGTTCCTGTTAAGTATTTGGCTATGCTGGTCTTGGTAGGAGGATTTGCAGGCGCTATTGCCATATCTGTGGGTCAACGTGGAGAAACCGCAAAGAGTAGAATTACCAATTTCTTTAATGAAACAGAATTACCCTTCCAGGCCGAACAAGCACGTATTGCTATTGCTTCTGGTGGTATTGTGGGTAAAGGGCCAGGAAAAAGTGATCAACGGAACTTCTTGCCACACCCATATTCTGACTTTGTTTATGCAATAATAATTGAGGAGTACGGCATGGCTGGAGGCATTGTAGTTTTAATGCTCTATCTGGCGCTGCTCTATCGCGGTATGAAAGCCGTGGCGAATAGCGAACGGGCCTTTGGCGGTCTATTGTCGGCAGGGCTATCCTTTGCACTGGTGGTACAAGCAATGGTAAATATGGGAGTAGTAGTTGGCTTAGGCCCTATTACTGGATTGCCGCTGCCCTTTTTAAGTATGGGCGGCACCTCGTTGCTTTTCACAGGGGTCTCACTGGGAATAATCTTAAGTGTTAGTCGCGGTGAAGTCGATCGCGATTGGAACTCCATGAGTGGCGATGTAAAAAATGTTATGAAAGCAGCTTAATTAAAAGAACATAGAAAAGAATAAACCATATCGAATAATCTTAAGCGGAGGCGGAACTGGCGGGCATATTTTCCCAGCCGTGGCTGTAGCGAACAATCTTAAGCATCGTTATCCCGATGCCGAGATTTTGTTTGTTGGAGCGAAGGGAAAAATGGAGATGACTCGAGTTCCTGAGGCCGGATACAAGATTATTGGATTAAATATTAGCGGATTACAAAGACGCCTGACGCTGGAGAACCTTCTATTCCCCTTGAAAGT
>CBDUMS010000053.1:0-26354 GCA_965368405.1 uncultured Cyclobacteriaceae bacterium | reverse complement strand
TTACCAAATGAGGTAAACATCAACATATTGAAGAATTACACCTCGGGGTGTAGCGCCTGACGAAATCAATGATTTGTCAGGATAAACTCCGCCGGTTATCGCGCTTGGCGCGAATAGGTTTACCAAATGAGGTAAACATCAACATATTGAAGAATTACACCTCGGGGTGTAGCGTAGCCCGGTTATCGCGCCTGCTTTGGGAGCAGGAGGTCGCAGGTTCGAATCCTGCCACCCCGACAAAAGCTTAAAATCAGCTTAAATGCTGGTTTTCGGCGAAAGTGGAAGTGGAGCTTGCTCCAACTTTCATGAGAGCGGAAACAGACGAAGTCGATTTTGAGCTTTTGTCACTACCCCTTCTCAGGATCACTGAACGTAGTGAAGTAATCAATAAATTAAAAGTGGAAGTGGAGCTTGCTCCAACTTTCATGAGAGCGGAAACAGACGAAGTCAACTACGATTATGTTTACTCAAAATTAGGGTCACCGAGCGTAGTGAGGTAATCTTTCCACTTAAAAGCTGCAAGGTATTTGGCGTTGCCATACCTTATCTCCAAATGTGAATTTTGAAATTGGACTGATCTATATCAAATTTCAGATTTCAGACTTCACATTTTTATTTATGGGCCCGTATAGCTCAACTGGATAGAGCAACGCCCTTCTAAGGCGTAGGTTCGGGGTTCGACTCCCTGTGCGGGTACTTTAAGGCCTTATACGAATGTATAGGGCTTTTTCGTTTTAGTAGACAAAAGTGGCATAAACCTAAACGAAAAGATAGTAACGACTGCGTCGACTAATTCTTAGCCTTTCTTATTTTCACTTTATAATCATCATAGGTTCCAGAAATATTCAAATTAAGATAGCGTACTTTCTTTTTCGGATCAATCTCTATGATTTCATCTTCCTTTTGATCTTTATTATCCTTTACCCCAAAAAGCTTGTTTCGAGCTGCTTGCTTAACCAAACTTAATGGGACACGCACATAGTAATCAATATTATTGCTCATGTCTTGCGTTCCCGAAATGTCCAGGTGCCCCAATGTAGACTCTATGGTCATATTAGGTATAGTTATTTTGCCATTAGCAATATCCATCTGATTCTGAAGTGTATCAAATTTGATGCTCGTTAAATCTTTATCTCCAAAATAATCGGATAGGATCATAACAGGCTCATAATTTTCTAACCGACCGTTCAATACCTGAACATCCAAATGCACATCAGATTGATCCAAGTCTGGCACCATATCAGGATATACCCTAATATTACCCGCAATGATCGCGTTTAATTGTCCATGCAAGTTTTCCGAAACTACCTCTTCCTGACCAAAATTTTCAAACTTAAATAAAAGTTTGTCCAAGTCTACATCATTAAGTATCAGGTTCGGTTTTAGATAAATCTGCTCTGGATTACTTCCATCAAAATAACCATTCATGGCAATATGCCCACCCGCTGCGTCCAAGCTTATTGTATCCACATATACGTAATGATTACGTGTGGTACGAATCTGGCCCTTGATCTTCTTAAGATCTAATCTATGATAGATAAAATGTTCTACGTCGATATCGAATTGCATATCAGTAAAAGGCAGTGTATAAATATTGAATGCATCGGCATGTTCCGGCATATCTGCTGATGACCTGGCATCAGAGTCGCGCTCGGTCACCTTCTCCTGTGATTGTTTCAGGTTATAATTTGATAATGCATCGAAATCAATAAAATCAGATCGTAAAACAAATGAATTTACAGGTTTGCGCACTGAGGTATCTGCACCAAAATAGTACTTCAGGTCGACGTCAAATACCGTTTTACCCATTTTCCCATGTAATTTCTCAATCGTCAATTCTTTATCTTCCATATGGAAACTGCCACTAAAGTCTTCGAATCTAAGTGGATGAATATCCATTTTACCTTCTAGCTTATTCAGTTGTATATCAATTTCCGACAGGCTATTCGAACTATATTTTAGCTTACTTTCCATATGAACTTCCAGATTATCAATTTCTTCGTGCCGGTAATCTTTTGGAACATAATTTTCACCTTTGTAGGCCAATAGGTCTGATAAACGTAACATTTCCGATTTTAGGGTGATGTCTAGCTCAACATCGCCATTCAATTCATCTTGCATCCAGAAGCTATAATCGCGTATTAATCCATTAAAATGGAAATCAGAACTGTCAATTACACCTGTAAAGTCTACAATTTTTAAATCATCATCTTTAATCAGAACATCTGCATGAAAGTCATGAAGTGTATGAGGATAGTGCTCTAAATCAGCAAAAAGCTCGTCGATATAAAACTCTCCTTTGGGTAGGTGTTTGAACTCGGTAAAAGCATTAGCGAAGGCATTAAATGAAAATGCCAGGCTTAGATTTTCAATACGCTCATCGACGCCTGTCTTATTCTCTTCAGAAAAGTTCGTCAGCTCTGCGATATCAAGCACATCACTTTTTATTTCCAGATGGGCATCTACAGGAACATTAGAATGGTGTATAATGGCGGGCAGGTCCGAGAGCGACCCTGTAATAAGAAGATTAGAATTACCGAGTGTCAAATTAAATTTATCTAACTCGGCTTCATTGCCGTTCATTACTAAATGGGCGTCTAAATCCTTTAGAGGGTAAGCCAGCTCCTTTGAATTAAAAGTCAGATCTTTGATATTGAGTTCTGCAAAATAGGCTTGATTAAGCTCGCTAAGCGCTTTTTCCGGAAATTCCAAATCTATTATATCATGAAATTTAAGCTTTAATGCTACGGTGCCACTAGCATTTTCGATCTCATTTATATTTAAGAATCCTGTAACAAAATCAAGATCAAAATTGGCGTCCAGCTGCATATCAATTTCGGGAGTTTCGAAATTCTTAACTATAATGGAACCTAAGAATTTTCCCTTATCAAGACTTGCGCTCATATCAGTTAGCGAAAACTCCATTGTACTTATGTTTCGTTGCTCACCATTGGTGAAATGACCTGAAAAACCCATTTCATCTATACGTTTCTTAACAACAGAGTTTTCTAAATAGGCCTCAGTTGCTCCAAAATTGGCATCAATAAAAGGTTGCCTACCCTTGGTCGTTGGCCCGTGCAGGGTTGCATTAAAGTAAATGTTTCCGGCATTTTCATAGCGTTCTAATACGGGTATTAATTCTAATGGGGCAAAGGCAATAAACATGTCAAAACTGGGCTTGGTGCCTCGTATTGTCATATCGTATGTGATTTCTTTCTGGAAATCGATGGTTCCTTCGAGCTCAAAATCTCCATGCTCCATAATTATGCCTGAAGGCTCAAAAACAAGGAGACCGGTTTTTTCATCATAAGTAAGATCAGTATGAAATTCAAAATGCTTATGCTTAAAATAAGTGGTATCGCCATTATCAATAATATTGAGTTCAAACTCGCTATCGATATGAGCAGCAATTTTTCCATTGCGCGTATTAAAGCCTCCTTTGGCCCAATAAATAAAGGTTTCTATGTCAAGGCGTTTCGCTTCGTCACGTTTGTGAACATCTATATTTTTAAGCTCTATTTTCCTTAAATGTATATCTATTGGTTTAGCATCATCGTTGCTCGAAGACGTTGCAAGTGCCCTTTCGAGGTTAGTTGTTCCATCGGAGTGAAGTACTACATCAAAAAAGCCATCTTCAATAAGTAGCGATTGAATGTCGTAGTTTCCTGTAAGCACATCCCAAAAATTAAACCCAACATAAATGTCAGCCACATCCAAAATCGCTGTTTCATTCACTATTTTGCTTTCATAGACTTTAACCTCATCTACCTTAAGGGTAACATATGGAAAGTTTGTGAATGGCGCTAGGTGAACATCCCCCACTTCAATTTTACCTCTGTAGCTTTCGTTGAGAGATTCTATTTGAGAATTTACGATAGTGTTTTGCTTTACATATGCCAAAAGCAATAAAGCGGCAAGTAAAAAGATTACGCTAGCCAGTACTTTAACTGTAATATGCTTCACAAAATTTATTTTCATAAGGCATAAAACTAAGAATTTTGTATAATGAATTGAATAGGATTTAAACTAAATCCTGTATGATTAGAGAATAATCTTTGAAGTAGAGAATTTATTAAGAGAAGTAGGATTTAAGCTGAAAAGACTTCTTAAGAATAATAGAATAAATCAATAGTCTTCTGGGGCAATCCTTACTCGCAGTTTAGATACTCTAAATATCTTTCTCAGGCTAAAATAACAAGTTCTCCAGAATTAAATCTGAGAGTGAGACCATACCAATATACTCGCCATTTTCTTGCACCGGCGCCATTCTAAAACCAACATTCATTAACATACTGGCAACATAGCGTACATCCATATTTGCCGGAATGCTCAATACAGGTTTGGTCATAATCTCATAAACATTTACTTCTTCTGAGGATTTATCCGGAATTATTACACCCTCAATAAAATCATGTATTACCACAAAACCATAGGCATCTTCGGCATGGCGCTTTTTTACAACCAATGCTTCAACTTGCTCCGTCCGCATTAAATCAACGGCCGTTTTCGCTGTAGCCATGCCATCTATAAATACCAGTTTTTTGGTCATTACGTCCTTAGCACTCTGATACTTTCTTTTACTAGTCATTTTATATCATTTAGAATAAATTAATAGTCTGCGGGGTTGCTATCTAGAAAGCAGATACGCTTACCCACAATGTATTCAATACTGCAATTTTTATTTAAAAATACTTATCCCGCGCCTGATCTTTGAATTTTTTCATCTGGCTTTCCAGCCCAACAATATGTTCAACCGGTAAAACAAAAGCTATGCCGGTACTAGGCTCGTCGAACTTTCCTTCTGTTTCAATTACTTTCATAAGAGTTTCGACCGTATGTTCTTCAACAATGAACACAATAATATCAGTCTGATCTTCTATACTTAAGCCGAAGAAGGTTTTGGCTTCATGGATGCCTGTACCCCTAGCAGGAATTATAGTTGCTCCTGTCGCGCCGGCCTCTTTCATTGCATTAATCACTCCGTCAGTAATATTTGGCTTTACAAAGGCCATGATTAGTTTAAATTGCATCGTTCTTTGTTTTAATTTTTGATAATCTAATCTTCAATTCCATAAATTGTGCATAGCCCAATACCGCAATTATCGGAAATAAGCTTGCAAAAGCGATCAGGCCAAAGCCATCAATAGCCGCACTTCTACCTGGCACTGCCGTTGACAAGCCTAAACCAAGGGCCGCAACGATTGGTACCGTAACCGTAGAAGTAGTTACCCCGCCAGAATCATAGGCGAGCGCAATAATACTTTTAGGCGCAAAGATGGTTTGGATGATCACAATTATATAACCTACCATTATGTAAATATATAAAGGGGTTCCCGTAACAATTCTAAATGTTCCCAAGGCTAATGCAAATGCAACACCTAAAGCCACAGTTATTCGAAGTCCTAATTGGCTAATGGTACCCGCGGAAACCATACTTGCTTTTAATGAAACGGCAATGAGTGATGGCTCTGCAATTGTAGTTGAGAACCCTATGAGGGCCGCAAAAATATAAATCCAATAATAAGAGCGCCAATTGGTAACACCTTCTGCTAAGGGGCCAATGAATTCTGGATCAGTTAGCTGGGAAGCCATAATTTTCCCAATAGGGAAAAGCGCCTTTTCTAACCCAATAAGGAAAAGTGATAACCCCAATACCACATAAACCCCACCGAGTATTACTTTTCTTAAATGCGGAATCGGTTGCTTTAGAACAAACACCTGAAAAAGCACAATCAAAAATAATATGGGTAGTACATCCCGTAAGGTATAGAATAGTATTAAGAGAAAATCTAGTATAAAATCAATCATTGATATAGCTCTGTCTTAAAACCAAAATAAACCATAGACCATCACAAAAATCATAGGGAGTAAAGATGCAAACGCTATCAATCCAAACCCATCTAATAAGGGGCTCCTTCCTTTAATTACCGTAGCTAGGCCAACCCCTAGGGCCGCTACAAGGGGTACAGTTATCGTGGAAGTAGTTACTCCTCCCGCATCGTAAGCCAACCCAATAATTTCTTTAGGTGCTATAATGGTCATAAGCATCACTAGCACATAGCCTCCAATAATTAAATACACCAGGGGCCAGCCTTTTAAGATGCGTAATACACCTATCAATATGGCTATGCCTACCGAAACGGCTACGGTTAGCCGTAAACCCATTGCATAAATTGCCATTGTTCCTTGATCGCTAGCGATTAGCCCGGCATCTGCCGATATTACTGATGCTTCTTTTGCAATAGCAATCAGGGCCGGTTCTGCTATGGTGGTAGCAAAACCTAGAGAAAAGGAAAATATCATCAACCAAAAAAGGCTACCTTTCTTTGCTAGAGCATAAGCCAAGGTTTCCCCAATTGGAAACAAACTAATTTCCAACCCCTCTATGAACATCATTAGGCCAATTACGACCAATAGGGTACCAAATATTACGTCTCCAAGATTAGGAAACGGCTGTTGGATTACAATTATTTGAAAAAATACCACGACTACTATAATTGGTATCAGGTCCAATAGTGCCAGCTTCATCTTTCGAATAATAGTAAGAATGTACTCGTTATATTTCACGAAGCATTATTTGGTATGCAGATTATAAAACTCATCTTCTAATCCAGAAGACGCATTCATGACCCCATTAGATCATGATAATTTTTAGTAGCATTGTTTTGGCTCTAAAAGCTAAATTAGAGTTTGATCATCAATAGCTATTGGATTATCTCTACATCATAGACAAAATACTTAGTATCGCCAAGCCAGAATAGCCTTACGTACTTTTCCTTATACATTAGCTTAACACGCTGCGAGTTCTGTATTGCCTGATCAATTTTGTCCAGGACAATATCATTCGATTTTCTCACAGAAAAATCCCAGGTAGTTGGAATAGCACCATCAGCCGAATTAGTAATACCTCCAATATTCATCGATCCCTCATTGGTTTTAAAAAGCACTCCTTTGCTGGTTATCTTAGTAGGAACGCCTACCCGATATCCGCTTGAATAGTTTGCGTAATAGATGAAGAGTACAACCAAAACAAAGATGGCTATCAAAACATATAATCCCCTTTTTAGGATTTTTTTAGCTTTTAATGCGAAGTCTGACATGAAGGTAGTTGTTTGTTAAGCTGAATGGATTCTCTTGATAAATTTACACAATTACTATGAATTAGAGCCAAATACCATTAGGATAATATTGTAGTCTTTTACTTAAGCCTTGATTGAATCAACCGTAGACCTAATATGGATGTCGCGTTGCGGGAATGGGATTGAAATATTGTTCTCTTTAAACTTCTTATTGATTGCAAATCGAATTTCACTACGTATTTTGCCAATTTGCAAATAAGGGTCGGCCCAAAACTTCAGATCGAATATCAAGGCGGAATCGCCAAAATCTTGAAAGAAAATATCTGCTTTACGATCGTTGGACACATTGGTATTCTCGTGCGCAACTTCTTCAAGTAGCTTTTGTACCAGTTCTACATCAGACCCATAACTCACCCCAACCGTAACAGTGAATCGCGTTAGCTCTCTATTATGTGACCAGTTGATGATATTATTATTAACAATTTTAGAATTGGGTAGAATAATTGAGATGTTATCAAAAGTTGCTAATTCTGATGTTCTTATCTTAATATCAATAACCCTCCCTACAATACCGTCTACCTCTAGAATATCTCCTACTGAAATACTTCGTTCGAAAAGAATGATTATACCTGAAAAAATATCATTAAATGTAGCCTGTAAACCTAAGCCAACGCCAACCAATAACGCCGCAGCCCCTCCTACCAAGAGCGTGAGTTTAATACCAACCATATCGAGCCCAACTAAGATTGCCGATACAATTATGACGTACTTGACAATTTTAAACAGCGCCAAGGTTCTCCCTGCGTCTAAATTCTTGGTCTTAATCTGAAGCCGCACGAACCTCGTTGAGAACTTGAGGATCAGCTTGGTGATTATAAAAATTATGAGGAGTCCAAAAAGATGATAGACATGAACGGTCATACTTTCCAACGTAAGCAACTCGAAATACCAAACCTGCTTAATAATGTCCAGAAATTCACTCAACTTATCCATGGCTTAAATCTACTACATCCTACTTATTACTTCTATCAAATAAAAGAATTAATATGATATTCATCAGAATACCATGAGCCATATCACGTTTTAATAGGTGGCGACTATATAGATTTGCGCCGTAAATGTATTGACATTACACCATGCAATGAAGCGCACTAGAGCACAAACGAATTTAGAAGAAAAATTAAACGCCGGATCTCACGGAATCACAGCGCTGTCAGCAATAGGAGGTTTTATCGTCTTAATAATTTTTGGTGCCGACAGCACTAAGGAATGGGCTCTTTTTAGTGCTCTTTTCTACGGCTTTAGTCTAGTCGCCCTCTATTCTTTTTCAACACTTTATCACGGTCTCAAGCACGAAAAAGCAAAGCGTATATTCAATATTCTTGATCACTGTGGCATCTTCTTATTGATTGCTGGCACCTACACCCCAATGTTACTAATTTCTATTGGCGGCACTATAGGTTGGATCTTCTTTGCGATTCAATGGAGTATGGCTCTTATCGGAATCATCCTGAAAATATTCTACACTGGCAGATTTAGAGCAGTATCTACCTTGATCTATGCCTTTATGGGTTGGATAATCGTATTTAAAATCGATGTTTTATTCGCGTCGATTCCACATGGAGCATATTGGCTACTTATTGCTGGCGGGCTATCTTATACGGTTGGTATAATCTTTTATATGCTAGATTCACGAATAAAATACGCGCATTTCATCTGGCATCTATTCGTCATGGCAGGAAGCATCCTGCATTATATCATGATTGTAAGGTACGTGATAAATTAAGCCTTAACGGTAGCCAGTTTCTTATCGTACTTGCCTGTTCCTAAGGAATTTAGTAATGAGAAATGACTCCTCAGCGCACCAAAGAACGTTCGATGCTGATAATACGGCACGTTAAACTCGTCAGCTGTTTCCTTTACAATCTTTGCGATTTTACGATAGTGTACGTGACAAATATTCGGGAAAAGATGATGCTCTATCTGAAAATTAAGACCACCGATGAACCAAGAAAACAACCTGCTACCATTAGCAAAATTAGCTGTCGTGTGCATCTGGTGGATCGCCCAATTGTTTTCTACACTACCTGTATCGTCAGGTAAATAGAAATCTGTTTCTTGAATAACATGAGCAGGCTGAAAAATCAGAGCAAGGGTCAATCCGCAGATAAAATGCATAATTAAATACCCTATTAAAATTTGCCACCAGGCTAGCGGTATTAGTATTATGGGCAGAACCAAAGTAAGGGCGAAATACCAGATTTTATTAAAGGTAACTTCAGCCATGGCTTTCTTAAAAGTAAGCCCTTGGGTTACCAATAAATCCTTCTTTTTGTAGCGCACAACTTGTTCGAAATCCTTTGTCATAGACCAGTAGATCGTCATTAAACTGTATAAAAATGGTGCATAGAATACTTGAAAGCGATGTATGCCAAGACGTTTCTGATTTGGCGATAGGCGCATTGTCGCATTCTTAATATCTTCATCATGTCCGTCTACATTGGTAAATGAGTGATGAAGAACATTATGTTGGATTTTCCAGTTCTCCTGATAGCCTCCAATAAAATGGATTAAGTAACCCAATAGATTATTTACTCTTTTATTTTTAGAATAGGATCCATGATTTGCATCATGCATAATAGATAGTCCGATACCTGACATTCCGAAGCCCATTAGGGCCCACATTAGGAGCATTACCCAAACTGAGGTAACTAGGCCTGAGAGTAGGAACCCAAAAGGAACAAAATATAAACAGATCATAAAAATTGTTTTGATCCGCATATTCCAGTTAGCGTGTTTAGAAATTCTATTTGATTTAAAATAGAAATTTACCCTTGACCTGAGCTCCTTAAAGAATTCAGGTTGATCATCAACATTAAATTTAACAGTACTTCTTGTCATATAAATGCAAAGTTACGCGGTCGAACTAGCATAATCATCTTTAAATCGATTAATTATATAATCGGTTTAATGGAAGTTCAATCATTAGACAGCAACTTAATAACGCTTTTGAGAGCGTAAAGTTGTTTCGAGAAGTACGTGTTAAGGTGTTTTTTCTAAGGTTTTCAAGAGAAATTTCCAAAATTTCTGAACCGAACTTATCTGACATTTCTCATCGGGAGAATGAGCTCCACGAATATTTGGCCCAAAGGAAATCATCTCTATATCTGGATAATTTGTACCCAAAATACCACATTCCAACCCTGCATGTATAGCACTTACATGCGCCTCATCTCCATGTAATTCTTTATATAATGAAGACATCACTTTCACGATGCTGGCTTTGGGTTTTGGCTCCCATCCAGGATATTCGCCTGATGTGGTTACTTTGGCGCCAATCAGTTCGAAAGCACTTGATACGGCATTTACCTCATCCATTTTTTCGGAATCTACAGAACTTCGACAGAGACAGGAGATTTTATATTTATCATCCTCAACTAAAACTCGAGCAATATTATTAGAGGTTTGAACAAGCTCAGGAATCTCTGGACTCATGCGGTAAATACCATTAGGACAAGCATATAAGCCTCGGAGTAAACGTTCCTGAAAGTCATGGTCCAACACGGCTCCAATTTCATCAAGCTTATCGGTAACTAAGGTAGCTTCAGGGTCCGTTGCGCCGAATTCACTCTTTAATATCCCATTAAAGTTTGTAACATGCTGTTTAAAAGCATCAAGTTCAGATGAAGGAATAGCGATTATCGCGCTAGCCTCGCGCGGAATTGCATTTCTAAGCCCGCCTCCATCTATAGATTGAATAGAAAGGTTAGTAATCTGAGTGGCCCCTAATAAAAACCTGGTGATTAACTTATTGGCATTTCCTCTACCCAATTGAATATCCATGCCTGAATGACCACCCGTTAAACCTTTTAAAACCACTTTAAAGGGCTGAACATCTCCGGAGAGTACCTGCTGGTTATAGGTTCCTTCTGCCGTAATATCAATTCCCCCGGCGCAGCCAATAGTTAGCTCATCATCATCTTCAGTGTCTAGATTCAGTAAAATATGAGCATCAAGTAAACCGCCCTTAAGGCCTTTTGCCCCTGTCATTCCAGTCTCTTCATCAATTGTAAAAAGTGCCTCCAGCGGCGGATGTGGAATATCGGTAGACTGTAGGAGCGACATAATTGTAGCGACCCCGATGCCATTATCTGCTCCAAGTGTTGTGCCATTAGCCTTTACCCAATCACCTTCCACTATCATCTCAATTCCTTGGGTATCAAAATCAAAATCAGTTTCGTTATTCTTTTGATGAACCATGTCGAGATGACTTTGAAGAGCAATAGTCTTCTTTCCTTCCATGCCGGGCGAAGCAGGCTTTTTAATTATTACATTGCCTGTTTCATCTACAAAAGTCTCTAGACCCAGATTTTCGCCAAAGCTTTTTACAAATGCTATAACTCTTTCTTCTTTTTTAGAAGCCCGCGGTATAGCGTTTAAATCAGCAAAATTATTCCAAAGTGAGATAGGTTCCAGCGTTCGAATTTGATCAGACATGTATATAGTATTTTTAGTAGTCAATTAGGCCACAAATATACATAATCCTGATCGCTCAGATCTTGAGAGGTTTAATAAAAAAGCATGAAAAACCTTTCCCGAAACTAAAGAATAAAGCCTTAGCCTAAAGCCTTCCTACCACGAGCTGGCCCCATATTAGGTAGTTTCATTTTTAATGTTGTTCCTTTTTTGGGTTCAGACATTAAGGTGATATCTCCTTTAAGTTTTGTAACGGTTTCTTTAACAATATACAGGCCTAATCCAGAACCGGCATTTTTATCTGTTGCACGAAAAAACATTTTAAAAACATCGTCCTGATATTTCTTTTCGATACCATTACCATTATCACTAATATCGATCTTGGCGTGGCCGTTATGAACATCAATATTAATATCGATCTTGGCTTTTTCGGGGTTACTGTACTTTAATGAGTTGCTAATGATGTTATTAAAGATCACTTTCATCCGATTGCTATCCGAATAAAAAGCCTTTTTCTGATTGAGGTTTAGTTTCGCCTTGGGCGGTACGGAATTCGTGGAGTATTGTAAATACTCAAACGTTTCATCCACTAATTTCGTGAAATCAATCTTTTGTCGTTTGGGCTTCACCCTGGCATTTTTGGTTAGCTCAATGATGTCCTTAATGAAATTGTCCTGAGTATGAGCACTTTTCTCTATTTGATCCACGCAGGCGATCATATTTTCTATAGTGCTGTCGCGCTTGGCAATATTTACTAATCCCAAGATCGACGAAATAGGCGCCCGGAGATCATGGGAAACTTTATAGACAAAGTTATCCAGCTCCTCGTTCGTTTTTCGCAGCTCATTATTGGATATCCGAATCTTCTGCTCAGTCTTTTCGCGAGTTTTTATTTCGTCGTCGAGTTCCTTAGTTCGTTCTTCAACAGCAGCCTCTAAGTTCTCGTTAAAGACCTCCAACTTTTTTTTTGCATCGATACGTTCAAATACAGCGGCCGAGAGAATTACAGTGGTAACCGCAATTACAATAACGAATAGCTGCAATAGCAATAAGGAGCTCGCATTATCGCTTAATACAAAGGGACCTGAGTTTTGAATGGTAATATAAATTGAAAAAAGAGAGATAATTAAGACAACCGTACTCGCTGCTTGTATACTGGAGCGAAATGCTACCCATAATAAGAATGGAATTATCAAAAACGGAAACGAGCGTTCCAGGGCTATAGATAAATCCTGACTATTCATTACAAACAGTACAAGGCCAATTGAAATTGTAAAGAAGGCCCCTTCAAGAGCCGTTAACCATGTGATTTTCCAATGGGTCTTTCCTTTTGTCCAGGCTAAAATTAGATTCGTGAATAACCAAAGGCCACTCACCTCGGCCAAATAATTAAAGAGTAGCGATTCAGATTTGAATACATCCAGGGAAAAGAGAAGTCCGTTAATATTGAAGGTGTAGACCGAAGATCCAATAATCGCGACAACAAGGGTGATAAAAAGAAACTTAAAGGTATTAGAGGTCTTTTCATAAGGGGTGCTTCCCTTGGTTATCAACAAATTATATAACCGATACCCTACGAATGCCCCTAATACGTTGGCCGCAGCTATCATAGAAATAGATAATACCGCATTTGCACTCATCGCAACGCCCTGATAAATAAAGATAATGCTGTAAGCAATCAAAGACCCGATAAATATACCTGGCCAGACTCTGTAGCCCAGCAGCAGCATCAAAGCAAGGGCTACCCCAGATTGGGGCCATATCGGATAATTACCGATCCCCGGAAATATAAGCCATAACCCTAATTGTGCACCAGCGAGATAACATACTGCTACAAGGATTATTCTTAAGTCATTATTGCCAACTATAGCCTGATTAGTTAAGTTAATACGCATTAAACTATTACTCTGTTAAGCTATTTTAAAATCCTTTGAACGAGTAAGTTAAGAATATTTTAAGGTTATTGGAGACAATCGAGGACCAAATCTTCCATTTTTGGCAAAAGAATAATAGAATAATGCAGCTTATTATATAATTTTTATAATTCATATTAGCTCGATCCACCTTTTAATTTCTAAAATTGGCGAGTTTATAACTCTAAGACATTTTCGTTTCTCTTAACATCACAACCTGCCTGTTTTAAGTTGTAACATGATTAAGAACGATCACTTAATAGGCACAGAAATGCAACCCAATCACTATTTAGGCCAGAAAGTATATAAAGGAATATTTCGATGATAAGAATGAAAAATATGTATTTTAGTACAAACCAAAACAACGCATGAGCAGAGTTCTATTAGCATTATTATTTCTGTTAATTGGGCTGACCAGTTATAGCCAAACAGAAATTAAGGGCTCCGTAATTGATGGAGAAGCCAATATTCCTCTAGCAGGGGTAAATATCAAAATCCTTGATAAGCTAGCCGGTACTGTTTCTAACCCCAATGGTGAGTTCACTTTTAGAACGAATGAACCTCTACCCTTCTCAATTGTGATATCAATGGTCGGATATCAAACTCAAACCATCCTTATCGAACGGGAGATATCGAATTTGGACATTAAAATGCTCGAGCAAGTAATATTTGGTGAGGAGGTAGTAATCTCGGCATCCAGAGTTCAAGAAACCGTTCTCGAGTCTTCTGTTTCTGTGGAGAAAATGGACATTCGAGAAATTAATAGTACCGGGGCGCCAAACTTTTATGATGCACTAGCCAATATCAAAGGAATTGATATGAATTCTCATTCTCTCCTGTTTAAATTCCCGAATTCACGCGGCTTTAATGGTGAGGCAAATTATCGTTTCACACAGTTAGTAGATGGCATTGACAACGCCCCTCCTGGGTTGAGTTTTTCGGCCGGAAATATCAATGGCGTATCGCAAATGGATGTGGAAAGTGTAGAATTAATAATGGGTGCATCATCCGCCTTATACGGTCCCGGGGGCATGAGTGGTACCATGTTAATAACCAGCAAAAACCCCTTTGAGTATCCTGGCCTGACGGCTTCTGTTCAATCGGGGGTAATGAATATTGGTTCAGCCGAATCTAC
The DNA here is from genome assembly GCA_965368405.1 of uncultured Cyclobacteriaceae bacterium. Lineage (GTDB taxonomy): Bacteria > Bacteroidota > Bacteroidia > Cytophagales > Cyclobacteriaceae > S012-113. The sequence goes on along the minus strand of CBDUMS010000053.1, from coordinate 11,751 downwards.
GGCTACGCCTATGGTCGATGCCAATATTCGATTTGCAAAATCTTTTAATAATAAGTTCGCCTTTAAGATTGTTGCAGGCTACCTGCAGGCTACCGATTGGGTTGGCACCGATTATAGAAACCGTAACGATATGAATAACCCAAACATTAATCACTACCAAAACCCCGGGTATGATGGTGTAAATGTTTATGGCGATGATGTGATTGTTCCGGTTAACTTAAAAGACTATTCCGATAATATCGCTGACGGAGTTGCCACTGCACAAGGGTATGTACCGGGTACTCCCGAATATATCAATGAATTCGATCGAGTTTCAGCACTAGTTCCGGATCAATTGGTTACTCGAACAGGGTATACAGAAGCTGAACTTTACGACCACAATACCTATAACATTCGAACAAGAGCATCGATGAATTATCGGTTTAATCCAAAATTGGAGCTAGAGCTTCAAGGAGGGTATACTAAAGGAAGTAGCATTTATACAGCACAAAACAGGTTTGCCCTTAAAGATTTTGCTGCCTTAAGTGGCAAATTAGAGTTACGCAGTCCCGATTTCTTTATTCGAGCTTGGGCAGTTCAAGAAGACGCGGGAAACACTTTCGACTTTGGTAGTTCTACATCGCAATTTAACGAGGCTTGGAAATCGAGTGAAGACTGGTATACAGACTTTGTAAATACTTTCGTTTCCTCAGCCATTTATCCGGGAGGCAGTCCTTCCAATCAGCTGTCCTATTATTTAGCCCGGGTAAATGCAGATAATCGTGATCCTGATGGCAATATACCCGATCCAAGTAAACCCTCTAGGCCTTTACCAGGCACCGCGGAGTTTGATGCCTTATGGAACCCTATCATTTCTAGACCAACAAGTGAGGGTGGCGGCTTGGTAGTGGATAAAAGTAGCATGTACCATTTCGAAGGGCTATACGACTTTTCTAAGCATATGAAGAAGACGAGCCTCCAGATCGGTGCAAGTCATCGAATCTATAACCTGAATACTAATGGTTCGGTTTTCTTCGATACTCCAGGGAACCCTATTATTCAACATCAATTTGGGGCATTCGGGCAACTTATTCAACCATTTTTTAATGACCGTTTAAAAGCAACAATATCAGGCCGATTTGATAAAAACCAACAATTTGATGCACAGTTTACGCCACGACTCTCACTCGTTTACTCTCTCGATAAAGAGAAGCAGCATAATGTCCGAGCTTCTACCCAAACGGCCTTTCGCTTCCCATCGTCAGCAGATCAGTGGGTTGATATCCTGATTGGAGAGCTTGATATAAACGGCAATAACTTCGATTTTAGAGTAATTGGTGGCAATAAAGAAGTTCATGAACAATACAATCTTACCAGCGAAAACGTATATGCTTTGTCTGGCAATAACCCATTTATCGGCGTCCCTGAATCCGAAACATTCAACATCCCTATTTTTAGACCCGAAACGGTAACGGCACTTGAAATAGGTTATAAAGGACTTTATATGCAAAAAGCCTTGTACATTGACGCCTATTTCTTCCATAATACTTTTAATAGTTTCCATGCGAAACAGGCACTTGCCCAAAACCCGGGCACATCGAATGAGAATAGATACATAACGACTATCAGTGCCGAACAAGCCGTAGTTACTTATGGATGGGCAATAGGCGCAGATCTCATGCTACCGAAAGGCTATATTGCCAAAGCCAATATTGTTAACAACACTATAGATGTTGGAAGTAATGCCGGCACCGGTTTTCAAAGCAGATTTAATACGCCTCCCTATAAGCTAAACCTATCGCTTAGTAACTACCATATTTATAAAAATATTGGAGCTAGTATTTCTTATCGTTGGCAAGATACTTTCGACTGGCAGTCGGATTTTGGCAGCACTGTAATTGAGTCTTATAGCACGCTCGATGCTCAAGTTAGTGTAAAGCTGCCACGCTGGTCATCGATAGTAAAAGTTGGCGGCTCTAATCTTCTAAACCAGTACTACTATACTGGGTTCGGCAATTCGGCAATCGGCGGCCTGTACTATGTGAGTGTTACCTTCGATGAGTTTTTAAACTAAAAAAGGCCAGCACTAAGCGTACTGGCCTTAAAATCTACATCTAACTTTAAATCTTTCTAAGCAGCATTCGCTTTCAGATATTGAATATCATACCAGCTACCCACGTTATAGGCTTCTTCTACACCTTGTGCTCTTAAGAAAGCAGCCGCCTGGCCACTTCTATTTCCAGAGGCACAAAATAAAAGTACTGGCCCTTCCATTGCCTTAAAACGTTCAACGCTTTCAGGTACCTGATCTAAAGGAATGCAAACGGATCCCTCTACATTTCCCATCTGAAATTCAAACTCAGTTCTTACATCGATAAGATTAGCATTTGGGTTATTTACAAGTTCTCTTAAGTCCATATTTAGTTAATTGTTATTTATTTAAATTTCGTAATTCCTACAAAACAAATAGAGTTAATCAGTTTGCATTGTGAAGCCTATCACAGAACAGAAATTTTTTCATGAAAGTTTAAATTTCTATCTTCAAATCAGAAAAAATAAATATGAAATACGATTTCGATTCCTTTAAGGACTGTGATCGCACAAACTTTGTACGACATAATCCAACATTCTTAAAATCTTTCTTTGGTAAAACAGATCTGCTACCCTTCTGGGTGGCAGACACCGATTTTGAAGTATTACCGGAATTAACCAAGGCTTTAGTTGAACGAGCGCAGCAGGGCCTGTTTGCATACGAAACCAAATCACCAGATCAAAAAAAGGCACTCTGTAATTGGTATAAAAAGCAATACGACGTTAATATTCACCCCAAAAGTTTATTATTCACTCCAAGCGTAAATACCAGCATTGCCTTAATTCTGGAAGAATTCACAGAGAAGCAAGATGGCATTATTATCCAACCCCCGGTTTATCAAGCTTTCGCAAGCACTATCGAAGGGCTTGATCGGAAAGTGATTAATAACCCATTAGTCCTAAGAGACAACCGCTATCATATTGATTTTGAGGATCTAACGTCTAAACTCAATCGATCCGATGCAAAGATCCTCTTATTATGCAGCCCGCATAATCCGGTAGGGAGAGTTTGGCGCAGTGATGAGTTAAACACCATTGCACAGCTATGTTCCGAGAATGATGTACTATTGCTTTCAGATGAAATCCATGGCGATGTGGTTTTTTCGCCTAATCATTATCTGAGCATGCTCAAGGTATACGAGGGGTACGAAAAAAACATGATAATGATATCTTCTCCAGGAAAATCATTTGGAATACCTGGATTAATTGACTCGTTCATTAGTTCACCTAATCGCGACTATATTAAGCGGTTGCATAATCGCATTGAGAAATATCATTTGGGTAAAGGAAACGCCTTCTCGAATACTGCACTTCAAGCTGTTTACGATCATGGAGCCGAGTACTTAGAGCAGATGACTTCTTACATCGAGGGCAATGTTCATTATATGCAAGATATAGTTGATGAAATACCCGGTGTGGAGATTATTGCTCCAGAGGGCACTTACCAAGTATGGGTTGATTTTCGTGGGCTAAACTTAAGTAATGAAGACTTGGCAAGTTTTCTTGTAAGTAGTGCTGGATTGGCAGTAAACCAGGGATTTACTTATGGAGAAGGTGGTAGTGGCTTTGTGCGCATGAACATTGCTTGTCCGCGTTCTATTATTAAGCAGGCCATGATTCAGTTAAAAGAAGCTGTGGAAGAGCATAAAAAAGACAGCCCAGTACAGTAAAAATACGGTCCGGGCTGTCCCAATCAAACAACAACCTAAATTGGTCTTCTATCTCTTTGAAATTGAAAATCAAGGTTGTTGCAAAGTGATTTTCAATTCGTCATTATTCATTTGTATATCAAATGAATAAGACGGGTTTATGCTTCTTGCAGCAATTCTTTGTCAATAATTTCTTTGAGTACATTCTTTGGAAGCGCACCTGCTTGCATTTTAGGCTGATCCGTCATTGGAATGAAAAGCATGCTTGGAATACTTCGAATCCCGAATACGGCCGATAGTTCCTGCTCTGCCTCGGTATCTACCTTATAAATGTTAATTTTATCGCCATATTCATTTGCCAATTCCTCTAAAATCGGGGCTACCATCTTACATGGTCCACACCAATCGGCATAGAAATCTATCATTGCGGGCTTATCACCAGCGAATTTCCACTCATTGCTTTTTGTATAATCAAAAACCTTGTTTTTAAAATCTTCAGTTGTCAATTGTATAGTTGCCATTGTCTATGTTTTTTTTACAAAAGAAATAACGCAGAGATAACCATAGCGTGACGATAATCACATAGGAAAAAATAATTAAATTAGAACTTTACAGTATATTAAAATATCAAACACAAATCATATGACAACGCACAAACATCAGGTTGTAGTAATTGGAGGTGGTACAGGAGGAATAATGGTAGCTGCTCAATTACTCAAGGCACGCAAAGGCCTTGATGTCGCAATTATAGAACCTTCGGAAGAACATGCCTACCAACCGGCCTGGACTCTTGTAGGCGCAGGATTAATGAAGAAATCCGCTACAGTTCGGCCCGAGAAAAAGCAAATGCCTAAAAAGGCTTCCTGGATTAAGGAATATGTCGAGAGCATCGACCCTGATAGCATGGAAGTAATTCTAAAAAATGGCGATAAAGTAGCTTATGAATATTTAATCGTTGCCGCTGGAATTCAAATTAACCTCGACGGCATTGAAGGATTAAAAGAAGCTTACGGCAAAAATGGAGTCTGCTCGAATTATATAGATCCAGATTACACCTGGGAAGTACTGCAAAACTTTAAGGGTGGAGTCGCACTTTTCACGCAACCTGCAACTCCTATTAAGTGTCCTGGGGCACCTCAAAAGATCATGTATCTTACCGCTGATCATCTGCAGCGCAATAATTTAGCTGATAAGTCATCGGTTGTATTTGCAACCCCAGGTACCGTTATTTTTGGTACAGAGCCCTTTAAGACAGAGCTAAAACATTATGTTAATGATGTTTATAACGTTGCCCAGCGGTACGGTTATAAGCTTGTTAAAATAGATGGAGAAAAGAAAGAAGCACATTATATACGTCTTGCGTTACCTGATGGTCGCACAGATTATGTTGTGAATGACGAACGTAATGCAGCAGGTTGTATAGGATACGTTTGGGAAGATGGACAACAGCACGTTGTAGAAGAAGAAAATAACCATATTGATGAAATCCGTGAGGGAACCCATTATGTAATTAAATATGATATGCTTCACCTTGCTCCCCCACAGTCGGCTCCGACATGGTTCCAGCAGACCAAACTGGCCAATCAGGATGGACCGAATAAGGGTTGGATGGCTGTTGATAAGCACACCTTACAAAGTACAATCTACAAAAATGTATTTGGCGCAGGCGATATTACCGACCTGCCGACAGCCAGAACCGGCGCTGCTATCCGAAAGCAGGCACCTACCATCGTAGAAAACTTATTGAAGGTAATGGACGGAACGGAGGCCAACTACGAAGGATACGATGGTTATTCATCTTGTCCATTGGTCGTATCGCATAATAAAATGCTGTTAGCAGAATTTAAATACGAGAACGTTAGAAGTTCTGATCCTCTATTATCTAAATTCCTCGATACGGGCAAGGCGTCCTACCCTATGTGGATTATGAAAAGGTATGGATTACCCTTCCTTTACTGGAATGCCATGCTCAAGGGATATAAATTCTAGATTTTAATTTCTTTAATTTAACTTTAGGCTTCTAAATTTTAGAAGCCTAAATTGTTTATGTATGCACGAAATTATTCAGCAGCATTTTCCTTTTTTTAAAGAACCTGAACTGGTTGATGCTATTGCCAATGTTGCCAAAGAGGTTCATATTGCCGAAGGTGAATCAATTATTAAAATTGGTGAATTTATAAAAAGCACCCCGCTAATTACCAAAGGGCTTCTAAAGATTGTTCGACAAGATGATGATGGCCACGAAATATTGCTTTATTACCTCGATGGTGGCAACACTTGTGTAATGACCGTTACCTGTTGCATGAAGCAGGAAAAGAGCAAAATCAAAGCGATTGCGGAAGTAGAAACCAGCCTATTGCTCATCCCTTTTCATTATATGGATGAATGGATGCGGAAGTATCGCTCATGGCGCAATTTTATTCTGCAAACCTATTCTGCGCGATTCGAGGAAATGCTTACTGCTCTCGATTCTGTTGCATTCGAAAGTTTAGATACGCGTCTTTTGCGCTACCTAAGCGAGCGAGAACATGCACTGCAAACGAAGGAGTTTCATATTACACATCAGCAAATCGCTCAAGAACTTAATTCATCGCGCGAAGCAGTCAGCCGCTTGCTTAAAAAGCTCGAAACCGATGGCCATATCTTATTAGGCCGCAATAAAATTAAGATTATTAATATTTAGATTGCTCAAAGGAAGAAGCTAACCTTCTATCGCTTAAAAGGCTCAATCATCTGCCCTGTAAAATCTTCGGGGTAATTTTCTATGTCCTCGAAGCCCAGATCGATGTCTCTCCCTGAGGCCGGTACGTGGGCAGTGCCGAAAATATAATCCCAAATACTAAGAGTTATACCAAAATTCATCCCGTAAGGCCTATCGCTAGGCATTTCTTTTGCATGATGCCATATGTGCATCGCTGGGTTATTTAGTAAATACTTAAGTGGGCCGTATGTCAAATTAACATTCGCATGATTTAGATGACCAACCAGGGTTGTAAAAGCATGTAATACAAATAAATCGTCTATTCCATACCCAATCATGATAAGTGGGATATATAGGGCAGACTTATAGATGATTGTTTCCATCCAATGGAATCGCAAATGTGCGGCGAAGCCCATTTCGGTTACCGAATGGTGCACTTTATGAAACTGCCACATCCAATCTATATGGTGAAGCATATAATGCACAGCCCACTGAATAAAATCGGCGACTACCAATAAAATTATAAATTGGACCCAAATGGGTAGGTTATTGATGTTTATCGCAATAATATTTTCAATTCCAAATAACCCTAGAAAATTATTGAAGGTAGTAACAGCAACATTAGATAAGGCATTATAAGCGATTAACGAAAACAAAAAGAAGTTGAAGAACATATAAAATGCGTCCATCCAAAATCCTTTCCTGAAAATCTTTTGATTCTTTCGCCATGGGACGACTATTTCTAATACCCATACAAGAACCGAGAAACCGAGCAACATATAAAAATAATTATGCCAGCTTGGATGCGACATTTCGTAGATAAGGTAGTTCCAGTATCCACTAAAAGAATCTGATATAATTTGCCAGTAATTAGTGCTCATTATCTTTTTTAATCTCTACTTCACAACTATTATTAAACGGACTGCAGCCGGCGTTTGCAATAGCCATGAAGCCAAGCGTAATACCTACCATAATCAAAAGCCAATCTACGATTACAATACCATAGGTTAGTGCGGCAATCCCTACAATGAGTCTTATTGCCCGAAATGCATTCCAGTTTTTTAAGATAGTAGTCATCTTTATTTTATTATTGCGTTGCCGGCGTTAGCCCAGTTTATTATTCCTCCTTGTAAATTATATACCTCCGAAAACCCCAAATCTTTAAGGGTGTTCATCGCACTTGCGCTTCTTCTTCCAGACCTACAATAAACATAAACTGGCTTTGTCTTATCAAGCCTGTCTAACTGATTGGTAAAATCAGGAGCGCTAAAATTAATATTAATTGCTCCTTCTAAATATCCTTGTGCAATTTCCTGTGGTGTTCTCACATCTAATAAAATTGCATTCTCGCGCTTATTTATACTTTCTTTAAATTCACTAGGGCTAATATTCTTAGCGATAGATACCTCCTGCTCTACCCCAGAATGGTTCATTTCGGCGGATGTAGCCTGAGTGGTACAGGACTGGCCCAGCGCTAGTAAGAGCACACTTGTTATTACTATTATTATGTTCTTTATCATCTGAATAATTTAAGTAGTATTCGCTAAGTATCTTAACAAATATTTAGCAAAACTAATTTCATCGCCTCGCCTTCTATGTATCTTTAGTCACATTAGACTGTATTTATGGTTCCGATTTTTGCACTACAACCAATTTAGCGTAATAATTAATTATAAACTTAGTAGGTTCAAAAAACATTGAAGAAGTACTTACCCATCTTATCATGGCTCCCTGGCTACAAGAAAGAATATCTTAAAGGTGATATTTCTGCTGGATTAACTGTTGGCATTATGCTTATTCCGCAAGGAATGGCTTATGCAATGATTGCCGGCCTACCCCCGGTGTATGGTCTATATGCGGGTATGATCCCCCAGGTTATCTATGCTATTTTTGGTACTTCGAGACAACTCGGTGTTGGCCCAGTGGCCATGGATTCTCTTTTAGTGGCAGCGGCAGTAAGCGTTATCGCAGAAGTTGGGAGTCACGAATATATTACCCTCGCCATATTATTAGCCTTTATGATGGGATTAATTCAGCTCATGCTCGGACTGTTCAGAATGGGCTTTTTAGTGAATTTTCTATCGAAACCGGTCATCAGTGGGTTTACTTCAGCAGCTGCACTGATTATTGGGCTGAACCAATTAAAACATCTCATCGGCATTGATCTCGAGCGAAGCAATTATATCACAAGTATAATCTATGAAGCCATTCTCCAGATATCAGCGATCAATTGGATTGCACTACTAATAGGCTTATCTGGGATACTCATATTAACAAAAGTCAAAAAGATTCATAAATCCATTCCCGGGGCTTTGGTTGTAGTGGTATTAGGAATTCTTGCGGTGCAATTTCTTGGTCTTGAAGCCAAAGGTGTTAAGATCGTAGGTATTGTTCCGGAGGGCTTGCCTGATTTCGCGATGCCCGATTTTGGTTCAGAACATTTAAGAGAACTGATACCCGCAGCACTTACGCTTGCGTTAATCGCATTTATGGAAGCTGTTTCGGTTGCGAAAGCCATTCAATCTAAACATAAAGGTGAATATGAAGTTGACGCCAATCAAGAACTTATTGGTCTCGGTTTAGGTAATGTGGTTGGCTCCTTCTTTGGCAGTTTCCCTACCACAGGAGGATTTAGCCGTTCGGCGGTAAATGAGCAAACCGGCGCCAGAACCAATTTAGCGGCTATAATAAGTGCTTCTTTAGTGGCGCTTACCTTATTATTTCTCACACCCTTATTCTATAATTTACCCAAAGCTATACTTGCATCAATAATCATGGTAGCCGTTTTTGGGCTCATCGATATCAAATATCCACTCTTCCTATGGAAGACTAGAAAAGAAGATCTGCTAATGTTGCTGGTTTCCTTTATTACGACATTGGCTGTAGGCATTAAGGAAGGAATTGCATTAAGTGTGGTGATGTCGTTGGTAGCGATGATCTACCGAAGCACTAAACCTCATTTTGCTGTATTGGGCAAATTGCCCAATACTCATGTGTATCGCAATGTATTACGATTTGAGAACGTAGAGGTACGAGAAGATATTCTTGCCATACGCTACGATGCCAATATTTATTTTGCCAATACCAATCATTTTATAGAATCTATCAAGACGGAAGTGGCAAAAAAAGGTGATGCGCTTAAGCTTGTAATCTTACAATCGAACGGCATCGCGCATATAGATTCATCTGCTTACCTGGCATTAGCCGATTTAATAGAAGAACTAGATAATCAAGGGATTAAATTCTATTTTTCAGGCTTAATTGGACCCATACGTGACTATCTGGCACGCTCTGGCTTCGAAGAAATTGGTGAAAAAGAAAAATGTTTTATTGATATTGAGGTAGCAATTTCGTATTTTGATGAACATAATAGTGCAATTGAAGGTTAGATAGTAAGGATTCATGCCTTTGTAACTCAAATCACTGAAAACAGTTTTACATAAACCTAACATTGCAACTACAATCAAGTTATAAAAGATAAAAAGTATAAATTATGATAGTCGAACAACTATATACGGGATGTCTAGCAGAAGCTGCTTACTACATTGAGTCTAATGGCGAGGCTGCGATCATAGATCCCTTAAGAGAAACTACACCTTATGTAGTGAAGGCTGCCGATAACGGCACCAAAATTAAATATGTATTTCTAACACACTTTCATGCGGATTTCGTATCGGGTCATGTTGACTTAGCACGAAAAACTGGTGCCACCATTGTTTTTGGCCCAACCGCTAAAGCCGATTTTGATTTTCATGAAGGTACTGATAACGAAGAGTTCAAGATTGGTGATGTAACACTTAAGCTTTTACATACACCCGGTCATACAATGGAGTCATCAACTTACCTTCTCCTCGACGAAAAAGGCAAAGAGCATAGTATTTTCACTGGAGACACCTTATTCATTGGTGATGTAGGCCGTCCTGATTTAGCCGTTAAGACACATCTTACACAGCGAGACCTTGCAAGTCATCTTTTTGATTCGCTTCGAAATAAGCTGATGGTATTGCCGGATAACATTACTGTATATCCAGGACATGGAGCAGGTTCTGCTTGTGGTAAAAACATGAGTGAAGATACTTACGACACGCTAGGTCATCAAAAAGAGACTAATTATGCATTGCGTGCAGATATGACCAAAGAAGAATTTATAGATGAAGTTCTTACAGGTCTGGTTGCTCCACCACAATATTTCCCTAAGAATGTTATGATGAACAAAGGGGTTAACACCAGTTATGCAGATATTATTGCAAACGGTGTTGTAGCTCACGCTCCAGATGAGTTCGAAGCCCTTGCAAAACAAACCGGGGCAGTAATCCTCGATACCCGTCACGAGCAAACATTTAAGGATGCTTTTATACCAGGTAGCTATAATTTTAATATCGACGATAACTTCGCTCCTTGGGTAGGTACTTTAATTGAAAATATTGAATCGCCAATCCTCTTTGTGGCCGATGAGGGTCGTGAAGAAGAAGTAGTTACACGCTTATCGCGAGTAGGTTATGATAATACCATTGGCTATCTAAGAGGGAACATAGAAGCTTGGATTGAGTCTGGTAGACCAACTGATTCTATCCTATCAATCAACCCTGATGAGTTGGAGAAAAGAATGCAAGGTAAAATCAATATTGTTGATGTTCGTAAGGCTTCTGAATTCGATTCAGAGCATTTGGATACTGATATGATCATGAACAAACCACTTGATTTTATTCATGAAAACTTAAAAGAATATAAAAAGGATGAGGAATACTATATCCATTGCGTAGGTGGCTATAGATCGATGATCGCCTCTTCTATTCTAAAAGCACATGGAGTAAAAAACGTAATTGATATTAATGGAGGCTTTAATGCTATGAAAGAAGCTGACCTTAAAATGACTGAATACGTTTGTCCTACCACACTGCTTTAATTTAAAATTTGTTTAACAGATACCATCCTGTTCGTTTATCGTTCAGGATGGTATTTTTTTATACCCCAGTTTTATGATTACAAAAGAAGCTGCTCCCAAAAAGCGCACATCAAATATTCTACCCTTTCTAATAGCAAGTCTAACCCTTGGATTAATGCCATTTTCTCCTGAACCTCATTTATTTGGTAAATTGAGGTGGGTTGCTGGAGGTGCGGTTGGCATGCAACCCATGGATTGGTTTGATTTGGTGCTTCATGGAACACCCTGGATACTATTGCTGTATGCACTAATAATGGAAGCAAAAAAGAAATTCCTATAGCTAGCGCAATACCATTAGCTTTTGGGTATAGGTATTACCCCTTAGTTCAATGCTGAGGGTATAAACTCCTTCGGTAAGTGCGCTAACATCCAGCACAAGCTTATTA
>CBDUMS010000052.1:0-26427 GCA_965368405.1 uncultured Cyclobacteriaceae bacterium | reverse complement strand
AGCAGGTCTTGAATATCACACATAGAACCGAAACCGAAGATAATGATGACATCGCGCGCTTAACTATTTGTATGCTCGAAATGGATGAAGCAGAATTCGAAAAAGCCTTTCAGCTTCATGTTATGCGAAGGGGGTTATTATCGATGGTTACCGAAATTGTTTATCCATTCTTGAGTCATGTTGGTGTGTTATGGACGACTAGAAAGACCCTCCCCGCTCAGGAGCATTTTATAACCAACCTAATCAGACAAAAAATAATTAGTGCAATTGACGCTATCCCTACACCAAAAGAAAATGCACCTTCGATTCTTATGTTCCTAACCGAAGGTGAACTGCATGAAATTGGTTTATTATTGGCAGCCTACATAGCTAAAGACCTTGGCTGGCGTGTTATTTACCTAGGACAAAATGTTCCAACTGAGAATATTAAAAATGTAACAACAATTACAAACCCAGATCTTCTCCTCACCATGTTTATTGCACCACTTAGAAAAAGGAATGCCTCCTTCTTTTCAGAACTTAGTGCAATGACAGATATCCCTGTGCTAATTTCTGGCAATAAAGATCATCTGCCCGACGAAAGTTTAAACGAAAGTCAGTTTGTACTCTTAAGTACACCAGAATCGTTTATTAGCTACCTTGCGAACAAGCAAAACTCCTTAAATCAATAGCGCCAACTTGTTAGATCTGCTCCTTTGGGTGCCGATTTCTCAATTCGTTTCATGATCTTATCCATATACATTGAATTATAGCGTAAACGAGAAATTGCATTTGGATTTTCATGATCGCCATTCCAGCAATGTTCATCGCGGGCACCGTAGTCAACTTCGCCACCATAGTAGGGATTACTCGTACTCTCAAGAAACTCTTCCATTAAATAAACTGCATTATTAAGATAGTAGTTATCCATTTCTCCACAATAAATGTGGATTTTGCCTTGAAGCTCGGGGCCAAGCTTGTCCCAATCACGTTCTAGTATATAGCGTAAATCGTAATTTTCTTTCCAATATTCGGCTACTTCGTGATTAATTTCTCCCGATTTTTTATCCCATAAGCGTACCGGATAACCATCTTCTCCTTGCGGCGAATAAACTGCTTCCCAGATATCCCATTGTTGTCCAGATCTGCTTTTTGTTCCCAATGCGAGTTCGCGATAATTCATATCACGCAAATTACTTTTAATGTGCCCCAGATAATCTCGAATACCCGGTCTTAGAACCTTGCGATGATCACCTTCAACATAATAAGCATTTTTATCCTTATAGATGTCTACCACAGTATAAGCCCTAAAATCTATAGGGTCGGGACAAGCAGCAAAACAACCATTATATTCATTCGGGTACATTACCTGGACAGCAAGTGCCTCCCAACCACCGGTAGACCCGCCGTAAGTAACTCGACTCCATCCTTCTCCTATCCCTCTAAACATTTCCTCAACATAGGGAACCAACTCGTAGGTAATGGCATCGCCATAGGGACCCATACTCGCAGAATTTACAGCATACGAGTCGTCGTAGTACGGCGTTGGATGTTGTACTTCCATAATTATCACCCTTGGGAATTCTTTTGAAATCCACTTTTGGTAGAAATCGTATGCTTCTTGCTGCTGAATAATATTATAGCCATCGAGCTTAAAACGACTACTGTATTGCGGTTCCAAGTTCTCATCAGGTGGTTCTGTTCTAAAACCACCAAATGAGTATGGGAAATGACCATGGAAAATTATAAGTGGATAGTGTGCTTCTGGATGTTCATCAAACCCTTCAGGCAACAAGATATTTGCTCCTAATTCCATATCTCGACCCCAAAACTCAGAAAGCTTCTCGCTTTTCATTTTGATATGCTTAATATACTTCGTGTCTTGCGGTGGGTTAATCGGTGGAATTATTTCGGTAAGCCTAATTTCTATCTTTTCTCCAGGACCTACCTTAACCTTCTTTGGCATACTGTATAAATTGCCGGGTGAGCGATTCCATTGCTGCCCTTCCCCGTTATCCATTGGAAGCTTCACGGTGTGGCCAGTAGATAAATTAAAAGTTTCGTATACATGAAAAAGCCCCTGAACATAGTAGTCGCCCGCTGGCAGATCAGATAATTTTTCTAAGGGATAACCAAAATCATGGCCCTGGAAAGTCACTTTATCCATACCTTGCATACCTTCAATATCCATTCCATAAACTAATTGTGTTCCTGGGTCGTCAGAAACCTGAAAACGGGGTTCGGCCTTGTCATTGGTAGAAATAAGCAGAAACATTCGCCCATCCATGGGTTTATCAATAATGCCATTTTCGAAGCGAATCGAATAGGTTGCAGGCTTATCTTGAGGATTACAGCCGATTAAAAAGATTAATACAATAAGATAGCCGATAAGGGTTCGTAGGTTCATAAGTTCAGTTATACTAGTTAGGTTATGTTGAGAAAGTTAGTTTAAAAAATCCATAATTCATATCCATCTATTTATCCCACTAGTCCCAATCAGCTGAATTAAGCTTATATTTAAAGCCAATTATCTTAAACTAATCACACTTATGAAGAATTTACTCCTCATCGGGATATTAACAATCCTTTGCTCGTTTACAACTAACCCTCCTAAATCGAAACTTCAAGCGAGAGTAGAAAGCCTGGCCGAGTCAACAATGCCAAAGGTTATTGAATGGCGACACCATCTGCATCAAAATCCTGAGCTTTCGAATCGGGAGTACAAGACCGCAGACTATATTGCGAATCATCTTAAGTCATTAGGATTAGAAGTTCAGACAGGAGTTGCTAAAACAGGTGTAGTAGCCATATTAAAGGGTGGAAAGCCAGGCCCTACAGTAGCATTACGGGCTGATATTGATGGCCTGCCCGTACCAGAAAGGGTAGATCTACCTTGGGCATCGAAAGCAAAAGGAGAATATAATGGTGCTGAGGTACCCGTTATGCATGCCTGTGGCCACGACACCCATGTTGCGATCCTCATGGGAACCGCAGAAGTACTAACAAAGGTAAAATCGGAACTTCGAGGCACGGTTAAATTTATCTTCCAACCAGCAGAAGAGGGAGCTCCCAAAGGCGAAGAAGGGGGTGCCAAACTTATGGTGAAAGAAGGTGTGCTCACCAACCCAGATGTAGATGCAATCTTTGGCTTGCACATTAGTGCAGGCACGCATGTTGGGAATATTAACTATAAGCCAAAAGGTGCCATGGCAAGTGCCAATTCATTTGATATTACGATAAAAGGTAAACAATCCCACGGCGCCCGACCTTGGGCAAGTATCGATCCTATTGTAACGGCAGCTCAGATAATAAATAATGTACAGACCATTGTTAGTAGAAGTATGCCACTCACCAACGCGGCGGCGGTAGTTAGCTTTGGAGCAATTCATGGTGGGGTTCGTAATAATATCATACCTGAAGAAGTAACGATGACCGGTACTATCCGAGCTTTAGATGAAGATATGCGACAGGATATATTCAAAAGACTTAGAACTATTGTTGAAAAAACGGCTGAAAGTAATGGTGCCGAAGCAATACTAGAAATTAATGAAGGATACCCTATTACCTATAATAATGTTGAACTTACAGAAAAAATGCTCCCTACACTCCAAGACGTTATGGGTAAAGACCACGTTAGATTGGTTCCAGCAATTACGGGAGCCGAAGACTTCTCATTCTACCAGATGGAAATCCCAGGCTTTTTCTTTTTCCTCGGAGGAACTCCTTTGAACGTAGATGAGAAGGATGCTGCGCCACATCATACACCTGATTTCTACGTAGATGATGACGCAATGGTTTACGGGGTTAAGGTGATGAGTCGCCTGGTAGTAGATTATTCATCACTTAAATAAAATAATATGATAGCGAAAATAACACGAATTGCAACAGTATGCTTCTTACTTAGCACGCAAATAGGGTGGGCTCAAACTCCCGCTAATCCAATAATAAAAAACTACGGCACCATCTATGCCATCGATAAGGTGGCGCCTCAGGATACAGATCTGGATTATAAAATTGTTGTAGACCTTAAGTCTTCTAACGAGAACTTCGAAAAGGTTAATAGCGGCTTAAACAATGTTGCCAGAATGCTCAATCTTCATGGGGTGGCAGGTGTACCAAAATATAAACTTAAGGTGGCCGTTGCCGTTCATTACACCGCAACACCAATTATTTTGAATAACGCTGGCTATCAAAAAAAATACGGAGTTAACAACCCAAACCTAGAACTTATCAATGAGCTAAAGGAAGCTGGTGTTGAACTATTTGTTTGTGGCCAGTCCTTAGTGGCTAGAAAATATGCTTTTGAAGATGTTAACCCACAGGTAGAAACAGCCCTATCGATGCTTACGGTTGTTACAGAAAAAGCTATGAGTGGATATCAGCTTTTAGTTTTTCAGTAGGTAATCAATTACAATAGTCGAATCCTTTGTAGTTTCCAACATCTCCTCGGCGCGGAAACTTAGGTCGTAAGACTGAAGAATTTTGTTTTTTAGGTTTTCAGGATAATGGTTATTACGATATAAGAATTGATTTACTTTATCGATGGCTTCCGTTGAATTATGACCGGAAAAGGTGTTGTCAAGCACCCGCTTGGGAAAGAATATATCTCCTGTTATTTGAATCTCTTCAAGCATTTCCAACGTAGGCGATATATATTTTACAGAACTGCTCGCTCGAAGCGGATGGTTGAGATTACCGATAGCGGTTTGAACCCAGGATTCGTGCGCCCTGTTTTCTACTTGCTTTAAGGATTCAAAAAAGGCATCACGGGTTTCTATATTCGAAGAAACACTGGGCATCAAAAACTTGAATCGAGCCTTCCTGTCTGGATTAGTGAGATTTGCCATTTGCCTGTTTAAAACTTCATCCGATTTAGGATAGTCACGTAGAGCAAGAGCAAAGCTAAGTTGTGCTTTATCGTTCTCCGATAAACTCAGCCCTTCGATGGATAAGGCTTCGCTCCATAGGTCGTAAAGTCTTTGCACTCCCGTTTCAGAGAGTGCTACCGATCGATAGGTATTAAAATATGATCGTTTCAGCTTGCTGTTAGAATTATCTGTAAGCAAAGTCCATAGTAACAGCTCAATAGATGGTGCAACCGATACTCGTTGTTCATGGGTTAAAAATCGCCAATAGATAATATCCAGTCTGCCAAGGATATACTGCTGAATTAGTGGATCTTCCTCAAGCTCAAGATTCCTTGCGATTGCACTTAGCATTGCTCCCTGGCTAATCCCTCCACGAACAAAACTCTCCCATAAGGAAATCCATCCGGCACCTCGTTGCACCGGATCACTAAACTCTTCAATATGTTCTAGCCATCGATTTTTGGTTGATGGGCCTTGTCTAAAATAGCCATAACCGTATCCTGCGGAATTACAGAAAACAAAAGATGCATCTCTTAAGCCTTTGGCTTCATCAATATTTAATCCATTGTCTTCCAGTTCAACCTCATAGGTGTAAGTCGTATCACTGGCTACTAACTGAACGCTTAGATCTTGGGTCCATAAGATATCATCCGAGTGGAAGTTGCGCTGAAAAATAGAAAATTGCTTAATCTTACCATCATCGGTTCTTAAAAATGGGCTTATATAAGGCATTCCAGGAGATTTTATCCATTGTTCACTCCATAGAGACAAATTGTCATCAGATAAGCTATCCAAAACTGCAATAAGGTCATCCCATGTTGCATTGCTATAAGCGAAATCATTCAGGTAGGTTCGCATTCCATTTCTAAATAAGGAATCACCCACCTTTCGCTCCAGCATTCGCATAACTATGGGTGCTTTTTGATAGATAATGGCACCATATAAGGTGCCCGCATCTTTTAAATTCTCTAAAGGTTGTTGAATAGCATGTGTTCCTTTAGAACGATCTACCGCATATGCCCGTGGATAATGCGTTAATAAAAATCTAAGGTCGTGATTTATTTCGGGGAAGGAAGGATTAACAATTTTTGCTGCCATAAAGTTGGCAAAGACCTCCTTCATCCAAACATCGTTAAACCAATCCATGGTTACCAAGTCACCGAACCACATATGAGCCGTTTCATGAGCAATTAGACTAGCTCTTCCTAAAAGTTGATTTTGAGTGGGCGATTCTTCTAATAAAAGGCTCGATGCCTTATAGGTAATGGCTCCAGGGTGTTCCATTCCTCCATATTGAAAAGATGGGATGAGGGCAAAATCAAATTTTTGAAAAGGATAAGGGATGTTTGTATAGGCTTCAAGCCATTTTAAAGAAGAAAGGTGAAGGTCAAATATGGCATCGAGGTTTCGCGCGACCTTCAAACTATCAGTTTCTCGATGAAGCATTTTCATTTTCCGTCCCTCTAGCTCACGTTCAACAACCATAAAATCTCCAGCCACAAAATCGAATAGATAAGAACTAATAGGATTGGTTGGCTTAAAATATAACACTTTCGATTTGCCTGCGACAGATTCTTTCAAGAGAGGACCATTTGAAATGGCCTGCCATTCTTCAGGAATTATAAGGGTTAGTGCATAGGTTGCCTTTAAATTTGGCTGATCGAAGCATGGGATCGCTGTTCTCGCTCTTTCTGGTACAAATAAGGTGTATAAGAAGTCAGGATTACGATTTAATGATGTTTCACCGAGCTCGAAGTCTATGAGAATCGTATTTACCCCAACCTTTAGGTTTTCTTCCTCAATTATCAAGTGCTCGTTTTTATGATTAATAGAGACGATTTCACCATTTACTTTTACCTCTTTTATATTCTCCTTTGGAGCTTTAAAATCCAGGATTAAAGGGTTCGAAATATCTTTAATAGTGACAGTAATAATCTCTTTTCCCGGGACTGGATCCTCCATCTTGCGAGGCACAGTAATTTCCAAAGCATATTCAATATTACTTAGATTTGCCTGACGCAATTCTGCTAATCTTAGCGATACTCCTGCTTCAATAAGTTTTTCATCCTCGCTACTGCAGCTAGTAATAAATAATTGAGATAGGATTATTAAGACTAAAAAAGAGAGATTTTTCATGGCCATTTCTTTCCGTAAACTTAGCCAATAGTTCCCTAATCATTTTAATGTAAGAAGCTGATTTTGCGCTTAACAATAACAGGATCCTATTTCTATAAGGCATGTACGAAAAACTTTATTGTTGGTATCTCCTAGCCTAATACATGAGCCAAAAGATATGCATGAAGTATCAGACACCCTACAATATTAACCGCTTGAAGAGATATTACATTAAGACTATAGGCATAACTATTCAGCCCATGTCGAATGTCATGGAAATCGCCAGGGTAGCATTTTGCCAATCTTACCTAAAATTTAGGCAGTCTTCAACCGGCTATTATCTTTTTCATATTTACCTTCCTTCGGTGTCTCGGTACTCAGGATAGCTGCCTCAATACCCCAAAGAAGGAATTTCATTATCAGCACAATTCTTTTCATGTGAAGTGACTTGGTTAACTTTTTATATTAGATTGCTCAAAAACAAAAAGGTTTAGCAAACTTAACTATAAATCAAAAAAAATGGAAATAAGTAACCTCATAGATGCTAATTTGACGCATTAGCGCAATCTAGGAATGATTTTAACGTGCGAAATCTCTAATAAATCGGTCCATTCTCCATATTTCTCAAAACGGCAGCACTACTCAATATGATTCATTATTGAGCATTCGATTTCTTTTTTGCTTAAATTCGAGCAAAAATTCTAACTATTCATATGAGAAAAATTACATACCTTTTGCTCGCTTTCGCAATAGCGTGCAGTCCATCGAATCAAGAAGCCGAGATCCACGGTATTGATAGCTCGAACATGGATCAAACAGCCTCTCCAAACGACGACTTCTATCGTTTTGCTAATGGAACCTGGCTTGATAATACTGAAATCCCTGCAGATGAAGGAAGGTGGGGAGGCTTTGGTCAACTTCGTGAAGAAACCAATGAGAATATGTTGGAAATCCTTGACGAAGCAATAAAAAGTGGCTCGTACGAAGCTGGAACAGATCAAAAGAAAGCTGCCGACTTCTTCTCTATTGGAATGGATTCATTACTTGCTGAAAAAGCAGGAGTAACCCCGGTAAAAGATTTATTCGACGCTATTGATGCAGCTTCGTCACTCGAGGAGTTGCAAGATGTGATGGCCGAACTTCATGTATACAGCATTAGTCCTTTCTTCAATATTTCTGTCTTTGGCGACCTTATGAATTCGGAAATGAATGCCTTTTATGTGGTTTCTGGTGGCATGGGACTCCCAAACAGAGACTATTATACCAAGGATGACAGCAGGTCAGTTGAAATTAGAGAAAAGTACGTTGCCCACATTGCAAGGATGATGGCAATTGCTAATAGTGAGGCGGATCCATCTTCTTATATGGAAATTGCTAATAATATAATGGCCATTGAAAATCAGCTGGCATTAGCATCACTAACTCCTATCGAACAACGTGATATTCCAAGACTTTATAACAAGATGACAGCCACTGAGCTCGCGGAGCTAACTCCTGCCATTGATTGGGATAAATACTTTGAGAGCATCTATGTTTCGGGTGTAGAAGAACTGATTGTAACGGAACCTAAATTTATGAGTGAGGTAAATGTTGTGTTAAATGAATCTTCTTTAGACCATATTAAACCTTATATGAAATGGAACATTATTAACGCCGCATCTGGCTATTTAAATAATGATCTGGTTCAGGCAAACTTCGATTTCTACGGCAAAGAACTTGGAGGTACCACCGAAATGCGTCCTCGCTGGGAACGTGTACTGGGCAATACCAATGGTGTTATGGGTGAGGCACTCGGTAAGTTATATGTTGATGCAGCATTCCCACCTGAAGCTAAAGCTGCCGCCGAAGAAATGGTTGACAACGTATTGGCCGCAATGAAAAGCAGAATAGAAAATCTGGATTGGATGTCTGATTCAACTAAACAACAGGCCCTCAAAAAACTTGCAAGTACTACGGTAAAAATTGGATATCCTGATAAATGGAAAGACTATTCCGGACTTGAAGTAGAGTCTTCGGGTGAGCTTTATTCCTACTATGGCAATATTTTAAATGCCAATAAATTCCAACATATGGAAGCAGTTGAAAAAATTGGCAAGCCCGTGGATAAAACAGAATGGGGTATGAGTCCACAAACGGTGAACGCTTATTATAACCCACTGAATAATGAGATCGTATTCCCTGCTGCAATTCTACAACCACCATTTTATGACTACAAGGCTGACCCAGCAGTGAATTATGGTGGCATGGGTGCAGTAATTGGACACGAAATATCACACGGATTCGATGACCAGGGAAGTAGATTCGATGCCGATGGTAACATGGTAAATTGGTGGACTCCCGAAGATAAATCTGCATTCCAGGCCCGTACCCAGGTTTTAGTGGATCAATATGATAGCTATGAGGTATTGGATAGTGTTTTTGTTCAAGGACAATTGACTTTAGGAGAAAATATTGGTGACATAGCCGGCTTGAGTGTGGCTTACGACGGCATGCAACTTCATTTTCAGAATCATGATAAACCAGGAGAAATAGATGGGTTTACTCAAGAACAAAGGTTCTTCCTATCATGGGCAACAATTTGGCGTACCAAATACAGAGATGAGACATTAAGAACACAGGTATTGACCGACCCACATAGCCCAGGTATGTACCGCGCTGTAGGTCCACTCACAAATCTTGAAACTTTTTATGCAGCCTTTGATATCAAAGAAGGCGATAAGATGTGGAAGCCTGATAGCCTCAGGGTGAAAATCTGGTAATTTCAAGCGCAAACACTAATTAAAAAAGAAGACCGGCCCCTTGTCGGTCTTCTTGTTTTACTACTCTATTATGAAATCAGGATATAATAAGAAAACGCTTCAAGAATCGAATATTAAGGGAATCTTATTCGATTTGACACTCTATATCCTGGTAATGTTTCTGATTCGGGAGGTAGCCATACCCAATGTCAGCTTCCTGGTAAACGGGATATTCTGGTCACTAACTTGTTTTGCCCTGGCCACATGGAGGATGAAAGCACGGGGTATTCGCTGGGTAGATCTTGGGTTGAAACAACCTGAGAATTATCTAAGAACAATTGCCATCTCGCTGGGAATTCTCGCAACGGTTGTGATATCGCTCATTATATTTAATATTATTCAAGATCAGCTTCCATTAAATTCATCTACAGAAGCCGCTGCGGACAGTAGTTCTTCAAAATTTGGGGATCTTAAAGGAAATTGGTGGTTGTTTTTATCCATAATGCCATTGGTATTACTCGAATCTGCTCTAGAAGAAATGCTTGATAGAGGATTTCTAATCAATTGGATTGAACGCGTCTTTTCTTGGACATCTGCCGCAACAGTTGTTGCAGTAATTCTTCAGGCATTAATATTTGGTTTCCGTCATTCAAACGACCTCTCGGAAAGGTCCATTACAGTTGGAATAATTGGCCTAATTATGGGAATTGCATATGTAAAATTCGGTCGTAATTTATGGGCGATTATAATTGCTCACTGCATTTTGAATAGTCTTTCTATGCTTGAAAGGGTGCTG
Organism: uncultured Cyclobacteriaceae bacterium; assembly: GCA_965368405.1. GTDB lineage: Bacteria > Bacteroidota > Bacteroidia > Cytophagales > Cyclobacteriaceae > S012-113. Next base: position 15,931 of record CBDUMS010000052.1, on the reverse strand, counting down.
TAGTAATTGCGTGGTATTTTTCTTAAATTGAGGCTTCAATGAAAAACAACCTCATACTTAAATGCAAAGTGAGTCAAAAACAGTAGACCTTTATCTAAAGGAAGTACCAGAGAAAAGAATGATCGCATTACAAAAAATCAGAAAACTCTGCATAGAGAATCTGCCTGATCATACCGAATGCATGGAATATAAAATGCCATCCTATAAGCGCAAAAATCAGGTTGAGGTTGCGTTCGCGAGTCAAAAACAACATGTCTCTATCTATTTTCTTATTCATAAGGTCATGTTAGAAAACGAAGGGAAATTGAAAGGTCTAAATCATGGTAAAGGATGTATTCGATTCTCGAACCCTGATAAAGTCGATTATGATTTGCTGACATATCTTTTGAAAGAAACAAACAAAACCGATGCTAAAATATGCTAAGAGCAACGGTTATACTCTACCATAGTTCTCCTCTAAGGCGAAGCTAGTGTGCCTCCAACCAATTATCGCCATAGCCTAGACCAACCTCCATAGGTACCGATAATTGAATTGCATCTTTCATGAGCTTCTCTATGTTCGATTTCATAAGTTCGAGCTCACTTACCGGTACTTCGAAAACAAGTTCATCATGCACCTGCATAATCATTTTCGACTCCACATTTTTCTCTTGCATCCATTTATGAATGTTGATCATGGCCAGTTTAATGATATCGGCAGCCGTTCCCTGTATAGGTGCATTAATTGCATTCCGTTCTGAAAATCCTCGCATTGTGGCATTTCTGCTATTTATATCACGCAGATACCTTCGTCGGCCCAGGATAGTACTTACGTAGCCATTCTCTCGTGCCTCATTAATAACATTATCCATGTATTGTTTAACATTCGGAAATTCTTCGAAATAACTATCAATAAATGCTGCCGCTTCTTTGCGAGGGATATTCAGATTTTGAGATAAGCCAAAAGCTGAAATTCCATAGATTATCCCAAAATTTGCAGATTTTGCCATGCTGCGCATCTCAGGAGTCACCTCCTCGAGCGTTACTTTATTAATGGTAGCAGCTGTTGTAGCATGAATATCGCGGCCTTCTTTAAAAGCTGCTATCATCTTCTCGTCTTCAGCAAAAGCTGCCATTATCCTTAACTCAATTTGTGAGTAGTCGGCAGAAAGAATAACATGATCCGGAGCAGAAGGCACAAACGCCTTCCTAATTTCCCTGCCTTTCGGTGTGCGAATTGGAATATTCTGTAGGTTTGGATTAAGTGAGCTTAACCTGCCTGTCGCAGCTACCGTCTGACTATAATTCGTGTGGATTCGCTTGTCATACCGACTAATCATAGTTGGCAAGGCATCTACATAAGTCGATTTTAGCTTTTGTAGCTCTCTGAATTCTAATATTTTACTGGCAATTTCGTGATCATTAGCCATTCGCGAGAGTATCTCTTCGCCTGTAGCGTATTGGCCTGTCTTCGTCTTTTTGGGTTTTTCAACCAACTTAAGCCGCTCGAACAAAATAATACCGAGCTGTTTCGGTGAGGCAATATTAAACTCCTCTCCCGCTATTCGATATATCTCGTCTTGTACTCTTTTACTTTCGTCGCGAAGCTCTACCGACATTAAGCGAAGGGCTTCAGGGTCAATCTTTACACCATTAAACTCCATGTCGGCCAAAACACGAAGTACAGGAATTTCCAGATCATAGAACAATTTTTTTAGTTCCTCAGTATCGACCAATGGGGCGAGTACATGTTTCAATTGTAAGGTTATATCCGCGTCTTCACTGGCATACTCAACAATTTTATCGAGTTCTACATCGCGCATAGTGGCTGGCTTACCTTTGCCACCAATAAGTTCTTTTATAGATACAGGTATGTAGTTCAAATATTGTTCGGCTAAAATATCCATACCATGTCGGCCATCCGGGTCGATAAGATAATGAGCCAGCATTGTATCGAAGATAGGCCCTTGGACTTCACAGTCGTACTTCTTGAGCACAAGAATATCGTACTTAATATTCTGTCCGATTTTAACAATCTTTTCGCTTGCAAAGAAGGGCGCAAAGGGCTTTAAACGATTTTTAACCTCTTCTATTGATTCAGGAAATGGCACATAATATGCTTCTCCGCTTTGGTAACTAAACGACATTCCAACCAATTCTGCATCAACGGCATCGATATCCGTTGTTTCCGTATCAAAGCACACTTCATCCTGTAATAACAGATATTCTACCAGGTTATCAACCTGATCTTCTTCTACAAGATGATATTGATGTTCTTTCGTCTCGATTGTATCTTTCCTTTTAACTTCCTCCTTATTGGAAGTTGCCGAGCCAGCAAACATTGATAATTGCACATCTTCTGCTTTAGAACTAGCAGGCGCATCGCCTAAAACACGTTGGGCTAATGTTCTAAACTCCAATTCCTTAAAAATTGCACTTATTTTCTCTCTATCCGGGCCGTCATAGGCCATTGAGTCAAGGTCATATTCCAGCGGCACATTAATTTCTATCGTTGCGAGTTCTTTAGAGAGCAGCCCTTGCTCACCAAAGTTTTCTACATTCTCTTTCGCCTTACCCTTGAGTTCATCGACATGCTCTAATAGTCCTTCTACAGAGCCATATGCTTTAATATATTTGATGGCCGTTTTCGCTCCCACGCCAGGGATACCGGGAATATTATCAGATGCGTCGCCATGCATACCCAGTATATCCCTAACCTGATCGACATTTTCAATGTCCCATTTGTTAAGTACCTCTTCAACCCCCATAATATCGACCCCGTTGCCCATATATGCTGGCTTATAGAGGTAGATGTTTTCTTCTACCAGTTGAGCGAAATCTTTGTCTGGCGTCATCATAAACACCTCAAACCCTTGTTTGGCAGCTTGTTTGGCCACTGTACCTATAACATCATCGGCCTCATAGCCGTCTTTTTCAATTATTGGAATATTAAATCCTTCAATAATATCTCTTACATAGGGAACTCCGGTTTTTATATCTTCAGGTGTTGCATCTCGATGTGCTTTGTATTCAGGAAACCGTTCGTGCCGAAAGGTTGGCTTAGGCGTATCAAAGGCTACGGCGATATGGGTTGGCTTCTGTTTGTTAATTACCTCGAGCATGGCATTAGTAAAACCCATCATAATACCCGTATTTAGACCTTTGGAATTAATACGAGGGTTCTTACTAAAGGCAAAATGTGCCCGAAAGATTAGTGCGTAAGCATCAAGAAGGAATAGCTTTTTTTCCGGTTTACTCATAACTTAAAGTTAGTATTTTTTATCTGCCATCTGTATTCAATTACCAAAGACATTCATTTTTTTATTAAATCTGTTTGCTGGCTACTATTAAATCGTATTTTTATACTCTACGATGGAAATAAGAGAGAATAATCTGTTTATCACAGCCAGTTCAAGACTCATGTCTACTGGTATTATTACCCCCTTGGGGGTTTAAGAGATATACGCTCTTAAGAGCACGCGCAGTTCCATTATATTATCCTAATTATCCAGTTTATGAAAGTATTAAAGTTTGGTGGCACATCCGTTGCATCAGCAAAAAACATCAAATTAGTTAGAAAAGTTGTAGCTCAAAAAGCGAAAAAAGAGCAGATTCTTGTTGTGGTATCGGCGTTCAGTGGCGTTACTAATAAACTCGAGGCCATCGTTGAAGAAGCCATCAATAATCCGAATAAGGCCCTTAAGTTTATTAGTGAAATAAAAACACAACATTTCGAGGCAACACATGAGCTACTGAGAGCTAAAGAACGCAAAGCAACCAATATCACCCTACAGGTAATATTCGATGAAACCGAAAAAATCGTCGAAGGAATCAGTATTATCGGTGAAATGACACCCCGTATTAAAGACAAAATTCTGAGCATTGGTGAACGCCTGTCTTCTCTTGTCATACATCAATACTTCAATCAGGAATTTAAAAGCCAGTTATTAAACCCGATAGAATTAATTAAAACAAATAGCAATTATGGAAGCGCAACCATAAAATATGGGCAGACTTATGAGAATATCAATAATCTCAAATTATCGAAGAAAACAGTAGGTGTTTCTCCGGGGTATATTGCGGGAAACGAGAAAAATGAGATTACAACATTGGGGCGTGGTGGCTCCGATTTCTCCGCGGCGATCTACGCCAGAGGTTTAATGGCGGATGAGCTTGAGATTTGGACGGACGTTGATGGAATGATGACTGCGGATCCCAGGATAGTAAAATCTTCGAAAGTAATTAATTCATTATCGTATGAAGATGCTATGGAATTATCTCATTTCGGTGCGAAAGTTATTTATCCGCCAACTATTCAACCTGTCTTGCAGAAAGGCATTCCAATACGCATAAAAAACACCTTCAATCCAACTGCACCGGGAACTTTAATTACAAGTGAAGTGGAACAAAACGGACATACCGTTCAAGGGCTAACAAGTATTACGAATGTGGTATTGGTTAACTTGAAAGGACCAGGAATGGTGGGTATTCCGAGTATGTCCCAACGTTTGTTTAAATCATTTGCCGAACGTAGCATCAATATTATCTTAATCACGCAAGCATCTTCCGAACATACGATAAGCATAGTAATTAGTGCGAACGAAGCCGTTGCCGCGGCAGCATCTGTAAGGAAGGAATTTAGCCAAGAAATTGAGCAAGGCAAAATAGATCCCTTAGAAGTTGAAAAAGATCTCGCTATTGTGGCCTTAGTTGGCTCAAATATGCAACACCAGGTAGGTGTTAGCGGCAAGATGTTCTCCACTTTAGGAGCAAATGGTGTGAACATTAAAGCTATTGCTCAGGGGTCATCAGAACGGAATATTTCTACAGTAATTGATCAGAAAAACCTACGCAAAGCCCTGAACGCACTGCACGAAGACTTTTTCTTGTCGGAACGCAAAAGATTAAATCTATACGTGGTCGGAATCGGTAATGTTGGCGGGGAGTTCTTAAACCAAATAAAGGACCAAGCTCCGGTGTTAAAGGATACTGAGTTTCTTGATTTAAGGGTTGTGGGCATTGCAAACAGCAAGAAAATGATTTTCGATGACGATGGAATCAACCTTGCTACTTTTACGAAAAAGCTTGGCAAAGGAAAGTCCATGAAAATGGACCATTTTATCAAGCAGATGAAAACTCAAAATCTTAGAAATTCAATTTTTGTTGACAATACCGCGACTGATCATGTTCCAAAGTATTATCAAGACATCTTAAGGAGTAGCATTTCTATAGTAACTCCCAATAAGGTCGCTGCTTCATCGGCTTACGATATTTATAGTGATATTAAGAAAATAGCGCTACGATACAGAAGTCAGTTTTTATTCGAAACCAATGTAGGTGCAGGCTTACCTGTTATTTCTACCTTGAAAGATTTGGTGAAAAGTGGCGACAAGATTATGGCTATAGATGCCGTTCTATCGGGTAGTCTAAACTTCATCTTCAATAACTACAATGGTGAAAAACCCTTTGCCGATATTGTAAGAGAAGCCCAAAAGCAAGGCTACACGGAACCAGATCCCCGAATTGACCTAAGCGGTTTAGACGTTAAGCGTAAGCTACTTATTTTGATGCGTGAAGCAGGAATTCAATGCGAACTCAAAGACATCAAAGGCAAACAATTCATTTCGAAAGGCGCCTTCGATGCCAAATCTGTTGAAGGTTTTTATAAGATACTTGCCTCTGATGAAGATAAGATGCAGAAGCTCTACAATAGCGCATTTAAAAAAGGAAATCGTTTAAAATTTGTAGCTCAATTTAGGAATGGTAAAGGAAGCACCCAGCTTCTTGAAGTCGGTCCAGATCATCCATTTTATAATCTTGAAGGAAAAGATAATATCGTCTTGTATCATACTCGTCGATATTCTGAACAACCCCTGATTGTAAAGGGTGCAGGGGCAGGGGCAGCTGTTACCGCAAGTGGTATATTTGCCGATGTAATAAAGGTGGCTCATTCCTAATTTGGCACGATGAACAAGGTAAAAGTATACTCCCCTGGATCGATTGGAAATGTTGGTTGTGGTTTCGATGTATTTGGAATGGCCATTGATGCTGTTGGTGATACGGTAGAACTAAGCAAAACTGACTCAGGCCAACTCACAATCTCTGAAATTCTTGGCGATAGTACTATTACTATGAATCCGGATAAAAACATAGTTACTGTTGGGGCCGCTGCTATGCTCGATGCGTTAGATGTAGACAAAGGTTATGATTTTAAGATCACAAAAGGGGTAGCAGCAGGTAGTGGCATGGGTTCGTCTGGCAGCAGTGCCACCGCTGGGGTATTTGCAATTAATGAATTACTTGGAAGCCCCTTTTCTAGAACAGAACTCTTGCAATATGCTGTTAAGGGCGAACAGGTTGCTTCACCACAAATTCATTACGATAATATCGCCCCTTCGATGTTGGGCGGGCTATGTGTAGTTCGGTCGGAAAACCCATTAGAAATCCTAGAAATACCTGTACCTCAAAACCTATATCTGGCGATGGTACGGCCGGGTGTTGTGATAAATACCAACGCAGCTAAGCAGTTATTAGGCGACACCGTTCCGCTAAAACTAGCGGTAAAACAATTGGGAAATGTGGCTGGCTTAATGGCAGGAATGATGAATAATAATATTGACTTAGTCGGTCGATCTGTTGAAGACTTTATTGCGACACCCCTACGTTCAGAACTAATTCCTAAGTTTAACGAGGCACGAGAATCTGCCCTTTACGTAGGTGCAACAGGTTTTAATATTTCCGGTTCTGGCCCTGCTATGTTTGCCATTTGCGATGGTGAAGATATTGCCAACAAAGTTTTACAAACCCTCAAACGTGTTTACAAGGAAGACGCAAAGGCAGAATTTTTTATTACTAAGCCCGACGTACTGGGAACCAGAGTTATATCATGAATTTTTACAGCACAAATAATAAGAACAATCGAGTAGCTATTGAATCGGCGGTACGCCATGGTCTGGCAATAGACAAAGGATTATTTGTGCCCTCCGAAATCGATGCTCTACCCAGGGGTTTTATTGATCAACTCGCTCATAAATCAATTCCAGAGATAGCGTTTACCATACTAAGGCCCTATTTCCACGATGTAATAACCGACGCTGAGCTCGAAAAATTATGTCAAGATGCCTTTTCTTTTAATGTCCCTTTGGAAAAGGTCGAAGATAACATTTACAGTTTGGAACTCTACCATGGCCCCACATTAGCCTTCAAAGACTTTGGCGCAAGGTTTATGGCTAGAATGCTAGGACACCTCAACAAGAGCTCCGAGAAGAAGAACACTATTCTCGTCGCGACCTCGGGCGATACCGGCTCTGCTGTCGCTAGTGGATTCTATAAGGTTAAAAATACTGAGGTAGTGATTTTATACCCAAAGGGAAAAGTAAGCGATTTGCAAGAGAAGCAAATGACTACTCTCGGTGCGAACATCCATGCACTTGCCATTGATGGAACATTCGATGACTGTCAACGTTTAGTTAAGCAGGCTTTCCTCGATGAGGAAATTGCCAGCGCATTTGGCCTGACGTCAGCCAATTCTATTAATCTGGCGCGCTTGCTTCCTCAAATGATCTATTATTTTTACGCCTATGGCCAGTTAGTTCATTTAAAAAAGCCTGTTGTCTTCTCGGTTCCCAGTGGTAATTATGGCAATTTAACAGCCGGCTTAATTGCTCAAAAAATGGGGCTTCCGATTCATCATTTTATCGCAGCATCAAATGCAAATAAGATCGTCCCCGAGTTCCTAAAATCAGGCGTATATCAGCCAAAACCATCGATAGAAACCATTAGTAATGCTATGGACGTCGGCGATCCCAGCAATTTTGTTCGGATGCAAGAACTTTTTAATCATTCTATTACTTCGTTTAGAGCGCATATATCGGGGTATAGTTATTCGGATGAACAAACCAGATCCACGATGGAGCAACTGTACTCTAATCATAGATATATAGCCGATCCTCATGGTGCAATCGGCTATCAGGCATTAAAAGACTTCCTGCAGGAGAAAGACCTTACCGGCGTTTTTCTCGAGACAGCTCATCCAATCAAATTCCGACAAGAGGTAGAACCTGTACTAAACCAAGAGCTTCCAATCCCTGAACAGTTACAAGATGCACTGCATAAAGAGGTAAAATCAGAGAATATTAGTACAGAATACGATGCTTTTAAATCGACACTGGTAGACCTACTTTCCAACGAATAAATTTCATTGGGTAGCAGGAAACTGCTACCCGTTGTAGTTTCCAGTCCAAAAAATCATAGATTTCAAGTTGTTCTTAAAAGATAAGCTTCTATACCAAGCCAGCTTAAGCCGTAATATTAGTAGCAACATTATCTCCATCTGGTGATTCAGAGACTATATTGTTACTTTCATCAACAGGCTTTTCATCGCCTTTTGGGGGCTCAGGGAAGAACTTTTTCTGCCAGATCAAGAGAATCATTACACCGATAAAAATCGAAGAATCAGCGATATTGAATATTGCACTAAAGAAATGAAAACTATTCCCACCAATAAAAGGCAGCCATTCCGGCCAATTAAAGCTAAACAAGGGGAAATACAGCATATCGATAACTTGCCCGTTTAAAAATGCGAAGGGCGCATTGAAGGGCGCATTATCAAAGATTAGTCCGTAAAACATACTATCGATAAGATTACCCATCGCACCTGCCAGAATCAGCGCTCCTGCCCAAAGTGCTCCCGGGTGGGTTCCTTTACGCGCATATTTATATAAAAGATAAGCACCTGCACTACTTGCAAGCAATCTGAATAAGGTTAGAACTACTTTACTGTATTGCCAATCTGCTTTTAAACCAAAGGCAATACCTTCGTTTAAAATGTAATGTATACGAAACCACTCACCAAAAACATTAACCTCTTCATACAGATGCATATTATAATGCACCAATAGCTTCGAAGCCTGATCTAGAAGAATTACACCAAGTGTAAGCAAATAGTACTTATTATATTTCAATTATGCTTCTATTTTAAGTTTTAACTTGTAATGATCTATTTCAAGATCCTCACCATCCGGCATATCATCATGAACCGTTAAGCTGTTTGCTTGAGTTTCAATACAAATGTAGTCCTTGAACTTAACCAGGGCACTCGCTATATGGGGATCATTATTCCCAAATGAAAGAATGATCTTATCTTGAACCTCTAACCCCATGTCCTTCCGTTTATTCTGAATTCTATTAACCAAGTCACGAGCTAAGCCTTCCTCTCTCAGATCGTCGGTTATTTCAATATCCAGAGCAACGGTAATATTGCCATCGTTGGCGACAATCCACCCCGGAATATCTTGTGAACTTATCTCAACATCCTCGAGTGTTAAGGTAATTGTGTCATCGCCAAGCGCAAGTTTATATTCTCCATTTGCCTCGATCTGGGTAATATCCTCTGCCGTGAACGCATTTATCGCGGAGGTTATTTCTTTCATCCTCGGACCGTATTGCTGCCCCAGCTTTCGGAAATTAGGTTTGATTTTCTTAACAAAAACACCCGAATCTTCCTCTAAATACTCAACTTTCTTCGTATTAATTTCTGAAAGAATCAAAGCTTCTACTGCTTGAACATGCAGCTTGAAATCTTTGTTGAGTACAGGGATTAATATCTTCGATAGAGGTTGGCGTACCTTAAGGTTATGCTTCTTTCGCATCGAATGCACCAAAGACGAAATCCGTTGCGCTAGTCCCATTTTTTCTTCTAACTCCTTATCGATAGCCGAATTCTCTGCCTCAGGAAAGCTCGATAGGTGAACCGATGCTATTTTATACTCCTGGCTTACCTCGTTTAAATTTTTAAATAGGTTATCGGCGTAAAAAGGAGCAATAGGTGAGGTAAGATGCGCCAGTTTTATCAAGCAAGTATAAAGCGTGTGATACGCGGCTTTCTTATCTTCATTAAACTCCCCTTTCCAAAACCTCTTCCGATTTAGCCTGACATACCAATTACTTAAATCATCGATGGTAAAGTCTTGTATAGCTCGTGCTGCTTTTGTTGGCTCGTAGTCGTCGTACGAGGCATCCGCGAAATTGATAAGTGAATTTAGTCGTGATAGAATCCAGCGGTCACTCTCGGTGTAAGCCGCAGCATCTGGAACCTCCCCTGCATAACTATCCAAATTCGCATATAGAGCAAAAAATGAATAGGTATTATGCAAAGTGCCAAAAAATCTGCGTTGCGATTCCGCTACCCCTTCGATATTGAACTTTAAATTATCCCATGGGTTGGCATTCGATATCATATACCACCTTGTAGGGTCTGGGCCATATTTGGCCATTGTCTCAAATGGATCAACCGCATTACCCAGGCGCTTCGACATTTTATTGCCGTTTTTATCCAGGACGAGTCCGTTAGCAATAACATTTTTAAAGGCTACCGAATCGAAGAGCATCCCCGCTATTGCATGAAGGGTAAAAAACCATCCACGTGTTTGATCAACTCCTTCAGCAATGAAATCTGCAGGATAGCTGTCGTTAAATATATCCTTATTCTCAAATGGATAATGCCACTGTGCATAGGGCATTGCACCAGAATCGAACCATACATCGATAAGGTCCGGGACACGATGCATTGGTTTGCCTGTAGGGCTCACCAACACTAGGTCATCTACATAAGGTCGATGAAGATCAAAATCATCGGCTAACGGCTCAGTCATAAAGCCAGCTTCTATCGACTTTAATACCTCATCGCTCAATTCAGCGATTGAACCAATACAAATCTCTTCAGACTTGTCCTCTGAAACCCATATAGGAAGCGGAGTACCCCAGAACCTGGAACGTGACAGATTCCAGTCGACCAAATTCTCAAGCCAATTACCGAAGCGACCTGTACCAGTAGAAACAGGTTTCCAATTAATAGTATTATTTAACTCAACTAAACGGTCTTTAAAGGCTGTGGTCTTAATAAACCAGGAATCCAGCGGATAATATAGGACAGGTTTATCAGTTCGCCAGCAATGAGGGTAAGAGTGAACATATTTTTCAACCTTAAAAGCCCTCCCTTCTTCTTTCAGCCTAATGGCTAAAAGGACATCGAGTGATTTATCAGGTGGGTTTTCTGCGTAGTATTCATTTTTCACATAAAGCCCGCCGAACTCACCCATTTCTTTCACATAGCGCCCTTGCTTGTCGACGATAGGAACATCTTTGCCCTCATCGTCTTTCACTAAAATAGCTCCAATATTAGCTTTCTTAGAGGCTCTAAAGTCATCTGCACCAAAAGTTGGAGAGATATGCACAATGCCTGTACCATCTTCGGTAGTTACAAAATCACCTTCAATCACTCTAAAGGCGTCGCCTGTCGGTTCCACAAAAGGGAAGAGTTGCTCATAGCGAATATCAATCAGCTCACTTCCTTTGAGCTCCTCGATTACCTCGTAGGGGATTAAGTTATCTCCTGCTGAATAGTCCTCGAGCTTTAAATCAGAAGCTTTAGAGTTAAATAGATAATTGATTCTATCCTTGGCAGCGATTACTTTGATTGGTTCAAAAGTGTAAGGATTATAGGTAGCTACTTTAACATAGGTTATGTTCTTACCTACTGCCAAAGCAGTATTTGCTGCCAACGTCCATGGTGTAGTAGTCCAGGCAAGGATGAACTCATCCTCTTTATCTTTAATCTTAAATTGAGCAACAACAGTCGTGTCTTTTACATCTCTGTAACAACCTGGCTGATTTAGTTCGTGAGAGCTTAGTCCGGTTCCGGCAGCCGGTGAGTAGGGCTGAATGGTAAATCCTTCGTAGAGCAAATCGTTATCATAGAATTTTTTTAACAGGAACCAGAGCGACTCCATGTACTTTCTGTCGAAGGTGATATAAGGATCATCGAGGTCAACCCAATAGCCCATTTTCTCAGTTAAGTCGTCCCACTCGTCCTTAAACTTCATTACCGCTTCGCGGCATCGTTGGTTATACTCTTCAACGGTTATTTTTTTGCCAATATCTTCTTTTGTAATATTTAGCTCTTTCTCTACTTGAAGCTCAACTGGCAACCCGTGCGTATCCCAACCCCCTTTTCTTTTTACCTGAAATCCTTTTAAGGTTTTGTAGCGACAAAAAATGTCTTTTACCGCACGCGCCATTACATGATGAATACCCGGAGTACCATTTGCAGAAGGAGGTCCTTCATAAAAGGTAAATGATGGCGACCCCTCTCTTTCTTCTATCGATTTAGAAAAAATATCGTTCTCCTTCCATTGGGCGAGCACTTCGCTTGCCATTTCCGCATAATCTATCCCCTTATACTCTTTATATTTCATGCTAGAATTTCTGCTTATTCTTTGATTCGATATTCATCATCAATACCGGTCTCGCTCAAGATAATTTTATCAAGATCGATTTCCTCATCTTCGTCGTAAATACCATCGTATTCCTCGATTGGAGGATGAATCTTAAGGTTTCGCTTACCAGAATCAAAAGTTAGAAGCAACGATGGCAACACTAAGAGGTTGGTAAACATTGAAATGAGCAAGGTAATGGATGTTAAAAAGCCTAAAGCAACGGTACCGCCAAAATCTGAGGCTGTAAAAATCACAAAACCGGCAAAAAGAACGATCGAGGTATAAATCATACTAGTACCCGTCTCGTGTAAACTATTGGTTATCGCCGTCTTAACATTAAAATGATTTGCAAATAGCTCCTGCCGGTATTTAGCTAAGAAATGAATGGCATAATCGACAGAGATACCAAAAGCAATACTGAAAATAATGGCTGTACTTGGCTTAAGCGGGACACCGAAATAACCCATTATACCCGCGGTTATCGCTAATGGAATAACATTAGGTATTAGCGATAGTATGATCATTCTAAAGTTGGCAAAGAGCAATCCCATAATGATGGAAATAACAAAAAATGCCAGAACGAAGCTCATCTTTAAATTATCTATGAGGTAAGAATTTCCTTTAATGAACAGCAGAGTTGTACCTGTTATGCTTGCCGTCAATTTCGTTTTACCAAATATCTCCTCTTGCTTGGGGCGAATTACCTGGTTTACCAGAGAGTCCATTTTATTGGAACCGATATCCTTAATTTTTAAAGAGATTCGAATCTTCTGACCTGTTGAGTCAACAAATGAATTAAGTAAGTCTGAATTATCGGATTCACCCTTGAGGTAATTCAAGATGAAATTTTTCTCGTTATTATTTCTTGGAAGGCCATAACGGGCAGGGTTGCCACTAAAAAAAGCTTGTCGCGAGGCTTTAATGAAAGTGGTAATTGAAACCGGGTTATTAATATCGGGCTGATCCGCTAAAAAGCGCTCGAATTCATCAATCTTCTGAAGATTTCGGAGATCGGTAACCCCCCTTTTCTTGTGCGTATCGATCACGATTTCAAGGGGCATCATTCCAGAAAAATTATGCTCAAAATACTCGAGATCCATTTTCACCTGACTCTCTTCTGGAATATCATCAACCATAAATGAAACAGAGTGTACTTTATAGATACCAATTACTGCCAGAGTGATGAATATACCAGCAATAGTAAAGACTACGTAGCGCCTTTTCTGTACGATAAAATCAAAATAATTTAAGACCCCTCCGAGTGGTGCGAAACTGAGATGTCGGAGTTGTTTTTTGGTTGGTGCAGGCAGGTAACTAAAAACAGAGGGCATCAGGATAATACTTACAATGAAAGTACCCATGATGTTAAGACTAGCAATAATCCCAAATTCACGCAAGATGGTGATATCCGTTAAAATAAGGACTCCAAATCCAACTGCTGTAGTGCCATTTGTAATTAGCGTAACTAGTCCAATTTTTTGCGTTACGGTGCGAATAGCCTGCAGCTTATCGCCATGCATCAGAAATTCATGATGGTATTTATTGATCAAATAAATACTATTGGGTATACCAATAACGACAATAACCGTAGGTATTAACCCTGTTAATAAGGTAATGCGGTAATCGAAGAGTACCAATGAACCCATAACCCAGGTTACAATAACCGCTATAATGATCATTGGGAAAACAACAGCCATCCATGACCTAAAGAAAAGCAACATTATAAATGCCGTTATCAAGGCAGAAAATAGCAGGAACATAATCAGCTCATCCTTTACCTTGCCCGCAATAACGGAACGAATAAAGGGCATTCCGGCATAATAGAGCTTAACATCGGTATGTTCCGTGAACTTAGCACCGGCCTCCATGATATCCTCTGTAAGGCCAATTCGTTTATCTGAATTAAGAAAATCCTTACGATACGATACCAACATTAGTATCATGCCGTTTTCCTCGTTAATAAGTTGGCCAGCATATAGTTTTTGGTCCATCACCACGCCCAGAAGGCTATCAAGCGTTTCTTGGTCACCCGGCATGTCTTCAAAAATGGGTTCTACAACAAACTTCTTGTTCTCTGTATCCTTCACCATTCTTGGCAGCGTAGGTAGGGATAACACGTTCGTAACGCCATTCATACTGGCGATTTCATCGCCTAAATACTTTAATCTATTGAAATTGGTGAGATCAAATATGCTACTATCTCGTATTCCGATCGCGAGGATGGATCCATCTTCTCCAAAGAGTTCTTTGAAGTTCATGAAATCGATCATGTCAGGGTCAGATTCTGGAACGATTTTGGCAAAATCGTAGTTTAATTCGGCCTTTCTTGCCTGAAATCCCATGAATATGGTGAAGGCAACAATGATCGAAATTAATAACAATCGATTACCAATAATAAAATCCGCTAATCTACTCCACATGACTTAAAAAAACTGGTCGCAAAGGTAATGGTTTTTTGAACAACACTATAGATGAAACCACTTGATATTGAGCGCTTATCACTGATTAACAGAATAATTACCAGGATGGCAACGACATTCCTTTGAACTTTCTATACAATGTTAGTGCATGAGTGTCCGTCATTCCTGAAATATAGTCTAACAGAACTCTAAGGTTTCCGTATAAATCATCGCGACGGAGAAACAAAGTCACTTCCTTGGCGATGGCTCGCAAAATTGTCTTACTTCTAAAAGATTCCGACTCATTGGTGAATTCAAAAATTGCAGGTGCCAAGACATCTAATAGTCCATTGATAACCTCAAAGCCGGCAATTTCTTTTTCCAGAACAACCTGAGCTCTATAAATCCTATCAATCGAAAGGGTCTTAATTTTCGCAAGACTTTCGGAAGCATCGATCATTGAAGTAATAGCGGAATCTTGCTCGCCGCTAAGAAAACCCTTTTCATGCTTAATAAAGGCTGCCACCGATTGTGAAATCAGCTCATTAATTGCGAGCGCTCTTAAGGTACCAAGCTTTTCATGTTGCGTAGTTTTTGAATTTAGTTTTTCCTGATTGAACCGAGTCCCAATAATCGGCTTTAACAAATCTATTGTGTCATCAAGGCTAACCAAACCAAGAGTACAGCCGTCTTCTAAATCAATTATATGATAGCATATATCGTCGGCTGCTTCTACGAGATACGCCAAAGGGTGGCGCGTCCATGACTGCCCATTTTCTATCGGAGATAATCCAAGCTGTTCAGCGACAGTAGTAAATATCGCCTTCTCCGATTGGTAGTATCCGTATTTCTTCTGGCTCACTCGTTCGGGGTATGTCGATTGCAATATCGATTGCCTTGGATACTTGGTAAATGCACCTAGTGTAGCGAACGTAATTTTTAACCCATGAAGCGATTGATTGATAAGCCTAAAACCCTGCGCATTTCCTTCGAAGTTGATCAGGTCGGCATACTCGGCATCCGTTACTCTTGAACTAATTTGCTGGCCCAAATCTCCTTTAAAAAAATCTGATATCGCACTCTCCCCAGAGTGTCCGAATGGTGGATTCCCGACATCGTGCGCCAAGGAAGCTGCACTTACAATGGCCCCAAATTCTGATGCAGAAACTAACTTCTGCAATGAAGAATCTTTCGTAATAATTTGCTCACCGGCCAGTTTCCCGAGCGACCGGCCAACAGAAGCAACTTCTAGGCTATGCGTTAACCGGTTGTGTACAA
>CBDUMS010000051.1:0-26625 GCA_965368405.1 uncultured Cyclobacteriaceae bacterium | reverse complement strand
GTATCAAAGATAGTATTTACCTTATCCTTAGGAATGCCAATCCCCGTATCGATTACTTTAAAGGTTATATTAACAATCTCATTCAATCCTTTAGCAAATGTTATTTCGACAGTTATACTTCCTTCATGGGTAAACTTAATTGAGTTATTAATCAAATTGATTAGTATCTGATTAAGGCGAACAGGATCACCGATTAGAACCATATCACTCAGCCCTGGATCAGCATTCAATTTGATACTCAACCCCTTTTCCTCAGCGGGAATCATCAATGATTCAATGACTGATTTAACCTGATAGAGGAGATCAAATCCAATTTCTTCAAACTTAAGCTTGCCTGATTCTATGACGGAAAAGTCTAGAATATCATTTATGATTACTTTCAGGTTGTCTGCGGAATGCTTTATAGCATTAACATAGTTTTCTTGCTCTGCGGTAAGGGAGGATGGAATAAGAAGGTTTGCCATTCCGGCTATTCCATTAATGGGAGTTCTTATCTCATGACTCATATTAGCAAGAAATTGTTCTTTAGCCTTCTGTGCACTTATTAATTCTTGCTGATTTTTTTTACGTTGCGATACATCTCTGCAATCAAGAATAAGCCCATCTATTCCATCTTTAAATTTTAAGTTAATAGAATTAAACTCCAAATACTTATAGGTATCATCACCGCAAAGAAACTTAAACTCAATATTCGAATTATAAGGGTGAGATTTACTTATCTCGAAGGCTTCAATAATCGACTTCTTAGCTTTTGGGTGGATATATTCTATGAAATTCTGTCCGACCAATGTCGAATACCCAACGGTTTGCTTAACCGATGGATTATGATAGAGGATATTTAAATCAAAGTCAACTACAAAAATGACATCAGAGCCGTCTTCAACTACATCTTTATAAAACTTTTCCTCTTTAATATACGCGTCAAGCTTTTCCTGCATCGCTTCTGCTCTTTAAATGTCTGTAGATTGTTGATTTGCCGATATTCAACATTTTGGCAATTTTCAAAACATTGCCATCGTATTTTTTCATATAATGATCTATGATGCGCTCTTCAAATTCCTTCATCGTTAGGTTCTCATAAGTGAAGTTTTCCTCTGAACGAACACTTTTAAAGATAATATTTTCTTCTGTTATTAGGTTGTTACTACACATTACTGCGGCAAGCTCAATGATTGACTTTAACTCTCGCACATTGCCTGGGTAATGGTAGCTCAATAGCTTCTCTCGTGCTTTGCTCGATATTTCGATACTTTCTAATTTGTTTTCGTGACAAAATTCATCTAGCATTTTCAGTCCAATAAGTATTATATCATTTTCCCGATCTCTAAGAGGAGGGAGGTGGATGGGCAGCCCTAAGAGGCGATAATACAGGTCTTCTCGAAAATTACCTGCTTCCACTTCTTTTGCTAAATCACGATGAGTTGCAGCAACAATTCGTGGGCTAACCTTAATAACCTCATTGCCACCTACGCGCGTAATCTCTTTTTCCTGTAATACTCTGAGTATTTTGGCCTGCATATTTATATCCATTTCGCCAATTTCATCAAGGAATATGGTGCCATTGTCGGCCTCTTCAAATTTACCGATCCTACGTGTTGCAGCACCCGTAAAAGCACCTTTCTCATGTCCAAAAAGCTCGCTCTCTAAGAGTTCTGATGGTATTGCCGCAATATTAACTGCCACAAATTTCTGATCCTTACGATTAGAGTGATAATGAACAGCTTTAGCAACAAGTTCCTTACCAGTACCCGTTTCTCCTGTTATGGACACAGTAATATTTGTCTTAATCGCCTTTTCTAAGAGCTCAAATACTTTCTTAATGGCGGTGCTGCTTCCAAGGATACTATTCGAGAAATCATATTTTTCTCCCAGATCTTTCTTTAAGGCACTTACTTCATTAAGAAGACTTACATTCTTTCTGGCATTATTGATCGACATCAGTAATCGATCTTTTGTATCATCGTTTTTAGGGATATAATCGTAGGCTCCAATCTTTAATAAATCAACTGCCGTAGAAATGTCTTCCTGTCCCGAAACAATAATTACCTGAATATTGGGATCTGTGCTTCTTATTTCTCGCAATACTTCATCCCCACTCATATCGGGAAGAGAATAGTCTAAGGTGATGAGATCGGGCCCTTTATACAAAGCATCGATACAACTTTTGCCATCTCCGAAGAACTCAACTTCGATGTCTGGATTTAAATCAAAAACGTAATTAAGGAACTTTGTATAGATGGGGTCATCTTCTACTGCGAAGATGCTAATTGGTGTATTAGTATTCATGCTTAAATTTAGTATGAAAAATATTGGTTGTTGAATATAAAAGCAAATAATGAGCATTATAATTAATAATAGAACTTATATATTTACGCTTGAAAATATTGTAACCTATGATACCAGAATTTGCAGATTTAAACCAGGAAGAAGTAGAGTTAATGTACTCTTTGCCTATTTATGTTTCAGTACTTATTGCCGGAGCAGATGGTAAAATTGATAATAATGAAATCAAGAAGGCAGTCTCTTTATCTGGTCTTAAAACCATGAAAGCAAGGAAAGAGCTACTAGACTTCTATAAGCACGTTAACACAGATTATGAAGATAAGTTAAAGATGACAATAGCCAATCTTCCTGCAGATGCCAAACAGCGCGAAAAGCTTCTCATTGAAGAAATAGCAAAGGTGAATGATATTTTTCCAAAAATTGAGAAGAGCTTTGCGACTAAACTTTATGCAAGCATAAAGGAAGTTGCAAAACATATTGCGGAGGCTTCTGGAGGAGTTTTTGGCTATATGAGTGTTGGCTATGAGGAATCTAAACTAATTGACCTTAAAATGATTAAGAAACCTGCTTAGTGTCTTCACTAGGTAATGTCTCCTTAAGTTTTGTTGTGCCAAGCCGCATGATCTTTCTCATGTGGCTTATTTTTTTTATTGAAATGCAGTATGGCATCGATTTATCGATGTTTGGTGTATTGCCTCGTGTTCCTTTGGGGCTTATAGGAATAATTACAGGCCCCTTGTTGCATGGCTCCCTTATGCATCTTGTCTCAAACACATTTCCATTATTAATTTTAGGTGTTACCCTCTATTTTTTTTATGGTAGAATTGCCAGAGATGTCTTTCTCTATTCCTACTTCGTACCAGGTCTTCTTATTTGGGTCTTTGGACGTCAAATATTTCATATAGGAGCTAGTGGCCTTATTTATGGTATAGCCTCCTTTTTGTTTTTCTCTGGCATCGCCCGTACAGAGCTTCGGTCGCTACTGATAGGAATAATCACGGCTATTGTATACGGTGGACTGATTTGGGGAGTTTTCCCT
Source organism: uncultured Cyclobacteriaceae bacterium (assembly GCA_965368405.1). Classification (GTDB taxonomy): domain Bacteria; phylum Bacteroidota; class Bacteroidia; order Cytophagales; family Cyclobacteriaceae; genus S012-113. The sequence goes on along the minus strand of CBDUMS010000051.1, from coordinate 23,303 downwards.
TCAAATCATTTGATCAGTTGGGAATCGCATCTTGCAGGTGCGGTGGTAGGAGGGGTTGTCGCTTTTTGGTATAAGAACAAAAAGATTAAATAAAAAAAGGATTGCCAACCCTGACAACCCTTTGTATCTAAATTGAGGTACTGCTATTCTTCATTAACCTCTATACTATTAATTTTATCTCCTTGTTGGATTAGATCAATAACATCTAGCCCTTCAACGACTTTACCAAAACAAGTATGATTACGATCTAAATGTGACGTATTATCTCGGCTATGACAAATAAAGAATTGACTTCCACCGGTATCTCGGCCGGCATGCGCCATAGATAGAACACCTTTGTCGTGGTACTGATTGTCGCCATCTAACTCACATTTAATCGTATAACCTGGTCCTCCTGCTCCAGTACCATCTGGGCAGCCACCCTGAATCACAAAGTTGGGAATTACACGATGGAAATTAAGTCCGTTATAATATCCATCCTTAGCGAGTTTAACAAAATTAGCTACAGTGCCGGGAGCATCTTTTGCGAAGAATTCCACTTTCATTGTGCCTTTGTCGGTATTAATTAAAGCTGTTTGCATTGCGTTTTTATCGAGTGTTTTTATGAGCAATTATTTTGATGTAAAACTACTTAATTAGAGCATTTAAAATTAATAAAATAGCAGTTTTTCAATACTAATAAAATTAGTATTATAAATATTAAGAGTAATAAGTATTTATTAATGAGATGATTAGTGTCTATTACTTAATCTAAGAATAGAGCTTATAAATTTTAACATTGCTGTCTGAGCAAAATTTATACATTTAAGTAGAAATTACTATTGGTGAGCAGTCCACCCAATTTCTGATACTAGTTTAAGGTCGGTAAATAGTACATCCATTTCAGTTGATGAGAACCGAACTACACAGGTGTCGCCTTCAGGATTGAAAGACTCATCTTTACTTAATTCGGTGAGCTGGTCAATGTCAATAAGAGATTGCCTTGCGTTAATTTTTTCTGGGCTTTGAGTCACTATAAGCAGGCCATAAAATTCTGAAAGGGTTAATACTTTAGCAGGGATGGTTTGTGCTTCATTTACGATAAGTAAGTTTAGTTTTAAACGCGCCATTTCAGTGACGAGTGAAAGGATATCCTCTTCAGAAATCACATTAGATAAAAAAATTCCTCTTTGGCCCAGATGGGGTTGATCTTTAATTATCATTTTTTTAATCGTATAATTCTCATCATTTTGAAGTCCCGAATCCAAAAGTTGGAGGAAGGTATGTATACCATGAAGCAAGCCACGAGTGCTGCTCCCTGATATCTGCACATTAGTAGATGTTAAATCCAGCGTATATTCTTCACCAGGCTCATTCGCAGATGTCTCGACTATTTCAATTTTTACTGACTGATCATGCTTGCGAGTAGAATAGAGGTCGGTAATATAGGCAGAAGTTCCACCCATTATATTTAGTTGTTCTACAAAATATGAGGCAATTTCCGCGCTAGCCGAGTCACTTACGTCCGCTACTACCCAAAAGCTCTTCGTAAATAGCGTATTACCAGTTCTTTTAAGGACTTTATTGGGTGTTGGCACGATGACTACAGCCTCATTAGGCACACCAATTGTCTTCTCCTTATTACTGCATGCACTAACTGCTATTAAAAGCGTTAGAGATAGGGTTATCCTTGAAATCATTTGTTTAGTTCGATGTTCTAATTATTATTTCATCCGCAAATAGCCAGGCCTTTCCACCTGCTCCCTTATGCCATTCAGGGCATTTCCCAATATTTTGCGCAATGACTTTCACATATCGGGCCTTAAGTTCAGGGATTGAATCTGCTAAGGTCTGGGTGATAAGGCCATCCGCACGATCCGGGATATGGTTTATAATTTTGTGATGATTATTAAAGCTTTTGCCATTCGTCGAAAACGAAAACTCAACCCATTCTGGATAAAAAATCCATGAATAATTATCTTGAAGGAACCCGGTACCAATATAATTTATGCTTTTTTCTTCGCCGAGGTCAATTACTGCTTCCAAATTATCTTCATGATAGCCCTGCCAACCATCTCGAAAGTTATTTCCTCCCCGAATATGATCGATTAGTGCCATCGAGCTGTTTCCTGTATACAAGTGACTGTAAACATTTTTAAGTTTAATTGTTCTTCCAAAGGGTATTTTTATAAACTCAGCTCGATTTACTGATGATAAGGTATTGTCTTTATTAATAGCAATTGATCTAATTGTAGTGGTAGAATCAATCCAAAAATCTGAGCTATAGGAATTGGAGGTAGAGTCGGGCATAGATCCGTCTAAGGTATAAAATACTCGATCCAATCCATCTAGTGCTTTCATGGATACCTTCAAACTATCTAAAAAGGTCATTTCATCCCCTTTTATTAACGGTGTGATGGTTATTGCTGATGCTTTTATTGAAGACTCTGGAGCTATAATCGTCTCGTTATGCCATTTTTTATTTGGCTGATCGCTCATGTGGAATATCAACTTACCACCTTTCATGATATCCTCGTGAAGGATAAATGACTTATTGTACGGCCTGCCATTAAAAGTAACATCTGATACATAAATGTTTTCTTGGCCAAAATTCATGGTTTCAATTTTAAAAACGTTTTCGTTTTCTAATTTAAGTTGCGCCTTTTTAATGCTAGGACTGCCCAAAACATACTGATTACTTCCTGGCACAGCAGGATAGAAGCCCAAAGCACTAAAAACATACCATGCCGACATCTGCCCACAGTCTTCGTTGCCACTAAGGCCATCTGGCTCATTGCTGTAGAGAGTGCTCACAATATTGCGCACAAGTTCTTGCGTTTTCCAGGGCTCATCAACGTAATTATAGAGATAGGCAAAATTATGCGAGGGTTCATTGCCGTGGGCATATTGGCCAATCATACCATCAATATCAGGTTGATGTCGACCGGTTACCACCGATGTAGTATTGAATAAGGTGTCTAACTTCTGAGCTAGGGCCTGCTTAGATCCAAATAGCTTACTTAAGCCGTAAATATCATGCGGGACGAAATAATTATACTGCCAGGCATTTGCTTCGGTGTAATTACCACTTACCTCATAAGGATCAAAGTCTTTTATCCAGGTTCCATTGCGCTTGGGTCGCATAAACTCTGATTCAGGATCAAAAGAATTCTTGTAGTTCTGTGCTCTACGCAGAAATATATGCTTCAAAGAGTCTTCTTCTAGTACATCGGCAACCTGTGCAATGCACCAGTCATCGTAGGCGTATTCCAATGTTTTTGATACCGACTCATGTTCCTTTTCAACGGGTATATAGCCCATTTCTTTATAGTATGCTAAACCTAAATGGTCTTGGTTCGCCGAATGGACCATTGCCTCAAGTGCGAGATCATAGTCGAACCCAGGCTGGTTTTTAAGAATTGCATCTGCAATTACGGGAATGGCATGGTACCCGATCATAGTGCCTGTTTCATGTCCGGCAAGCTCCCAAACTGGTAATTTTCCACTCTGCTCATACATTCTTAGCATGGTATTGATCATGTCTACGTTCCGCCTTGCATTTAAAATTGTAAATAGGGGATGAGCAGCCCTAAAAGTATCCCAGAGCGAAAAGACCGTATAATGGGTTCTATCGCTGATATGGGTCTGCTTATCCATTCCACGGTACTCACCGTTAATGTCATTGTACGTATTGGGTGCTAAAAATGAATGATAGAGAGCCGAGTAGAAAACAATCTTATCTTCCTGGTTTTGAAAATCTGCTTTAACCTTTTTCAGTTCACTATTCCAGACTCTTTGAGAATTTTCAACATAATGATTAAAGTTCCATGACCTTGCCTCTTTGCCTATGTTTTCTCTCGCGTTATCTGTTGAAATGGTAGATAAGCCTACTTTAACAAGCAATGGCAGATTCGATTCTGGAAAAATAAGTTCGATTCTCTCATTACTAACTTCTGTATTTAATAAAGAAAAGTCTTCAGAAAATTGAGCAACAAAATAGATCAGCTGGTCTTCGGCCCAGCCATTGGAACGACGGTAACCGGATATTTCATTATTATTTTCGCTAGTTAATTGAGAGTCGATGAGCAAATCAGGGCCAATGCCATGAACAAGGTTGATGGCTAGTTTGGCTTGGTTGTTACCTTTAAAACTATATTCATGAATACCCACCCTAGTTGTAGTGGTTAATCGAACCTTTATATTATTATCAAGCTCAACTTCGTAATAACCTGCCCAAGCGGTTTCTTTTTCGTGATGAAACCCTAGTGGGCTTACAATAGAATCGGTGAAAGGAGTAAAGAGGATGTCCCCATAATCAGCAGCACCAGTACCGCTAAGGTGGGTGTGGCTAAAGCCTAAGATGGTGGAATCGGAGTAGTGGTACCCCGAGCAGGCGTCCCACCCGGCTACTCGCGTATCAGGACTCAACTGAACCATTCCAAATGGCATAGTTGCACCTGGAAAAGTATGGCCATGACCACCAGTGCCAATAAATGGGTTTACTAGTCTTGCATAATCGTATGACTTTGGAGTACAGGTAATTGCTATTAAAGCGATGAGCGCAATTTTCAAGCCGTTTAACATATCAAAAACATAGATTTTTACGTTAATATTGTTAAAAGGAATTCAATCCTTCGAAGATAGTATTCATTGCAATTTAGCCTTAAAAATAGGATTTATGACAGTTCGAAAGTCAATTTTTTTTATCCTGACAACGCTCTTAGCATTTACTATTAATGATTCATTTGCACAGGATAACTCTGCCCTCATTGTTCCATTCAAGGTTAATAACGAACACTTAATTATAGAGGTCTCGCTGAATAATTCAGGCCCACTACATTTTATTTTCGATAGTGGTGCTGGGGGAACACTGATCAATAAAAAACTTGCAGATTCTTTAAACCTAACAACAAGGATATACCGGAAGAATGTTGGCGTTTCGGGATCTCATAAAGTAGGTGTAATCAGAGGGGTAGGCCTTGGCTTGGCAGATACCGAAATTGCACCTATAACAGTTTTAAGTAGCAGTACGGAATTTGAAGAGCTAGATAATGGATCTAAGGTATATGGTGTAATTGGGTTTGCAATTCTTTCACGGTTTGTCGTCAATATCGATTATACCAAGAATGAATTAAGACTCTATAATTCAGCTGATTTTGAATATAAAGGATCTGGAAAAGCAATTCCTACAACTTTAACTCAGAACCTACCACTAGTCGATGCGAGTGTATTAATGTATGACAGCACTGTTTTTAAAGGCAGGTTTATGGTTGATACTGGCTCGCGAACAGATTTAATCATCAGTTCTCCAACAGTTTTTAAATACAATATGGCAGAGAATGTTGGAGATCACTACACGGTTCGAGCTAATATTGGCACCTCCGATCGACGCACAAAGATTCGCTATGGTAGGCTGGCCTCCTTTGAGTTATCTGGCTATAAGTTCGCTAATATTCCTGTCGCCTTAAGTAGTGATAACAAAGGCGTACTATCACTTGAATTCATGAACGGCATAATAGGTAATCGGTTGTTACAACGCTTTAATCTTACCTTCGATTATTCGCGGAACGTTATTTATTTAGAACCGAGTGAACTGATAGGAAGAGATTATGAAGTGAACAAATCTGGGTTTAATATACAGTTTACTAATGGATTGCCCTTTATTACGAATGTGATTGATCGTTCCCCCGCAGATTTGGCAGGTTTAAGGAATGACGATCAAATTATCTCGATCAATGGGGTTCTTGTCGATGAAATGGAACCCAAAAAAATTCGTGATTCTTTTACGCAAGCTCAGGAGAAAATCGAGTTGGTGATTTTAAGAAACAATAAATTTAAGTACACTGAGTTCAGATTAAAGCCATTGATTTAGATTACCAAAGATAGGCTCTGGAAAAGTTCTTATTCTTCAGTTTGAAAGCCAGTACTACTTCATGCGAGCCTGAGGTAGCGCGATATATTTGCGAAGTAGGAAACTCGTATGCATAATTAAATCCAATATTAGGGGTAATATACGCACCTAAGGATAACCCTACAGCGCCTAGATAAGTATACTGAACACCACCCCAAACTTTATCATGAATTCTGGCTCTAAGAACTCCAATAACTTCCAAGGGGTTGCTAGGAGTAATGCGTACCAAGATGCTTGGCGTTATAAGATAACCATAGCGCCATTTATAACGCGTTCCAAATTGGACCGTATGAGTTAATTGGGAGACTTGCTCATTATAGAAACTATTATTGCCTGATAGATTAATAGAAGCCACATTAAGGACTGAATATCCTAGAAAAAGCTCTCGATGATAGATAACCGTACCAAGGTTTATATTTAAGTTACTCTTTGAATTACTGGGGTTGTTCAAATAGCTGAGGTAGGTTAGGTCATTGGTTGGGTTTGCTACGCTAAAACCTGAAACATCGAATCGATTGAATTCATAACCCACACCTGCACCAACAGACCAAACTAATTGGTTTGTAATCCTGATATGATAGGCGTAATTCACAAAACCACCAAAATTCGTAAAACCGCCATCTGTGTTTTGAAGAGCATAAAAAGATATTCCGTGGCGCTTCCCTTTTCGGTACCCAAACTCATCGTTAGTTTCTTTTTCATTATAGGCGTTTGCCTCAAAAATTCTAACTCCGCGATCCTTGAAACTATTGCCAGGGCTGATTTTTAATGCCATATTTCCAGAGATGAAAAGATTGGTGGGTGCGCCCTCAAAGCCTGCCCACTGCATTCTATAGCCTAGTTTAATATCAACAAAGTCTTCTATACCCGAATAAGCCGGATTTACAGGCAAAGGGTTTTGCATAAACTGATGAAAGCGGTAATCTAACTGAGCATGGCCTTTACTCGCTAAAAGAAATAGGCCTAGAATAACAATATAGATACTCTTTTTCATCATTTGATTATCGTAATTGTGCCTTTATAACTGTTTATACCATCGTTAAGGTCAATAATATAATAATAAGTACCCATAGGTAACTCCTTTCCATTAAATGTGCCGTCCCAGGGTATATAACCTTGCTTTGATTTATAAACATTTTGCCCAGCCGCATCATAAATAAAGACGGTCACATCCGGGAAAGCCTCGATATCTTCAATTTCCCAAGTGTCATTTTCACCATCACCATTCGGGGTTATTGCATTTGGGAATTTAATTCCTTCAATAAGCTTTTCAATGGTTATTTTGAATGATTTTTCGAACGAAAATTCGCCATCCGAGGTTTTTATTCGAATAAAATATTCGTTTTGCATTGTCCAATCAAATTCTTCGGCTGTCAAAAGGCTTTCGCCATCGATAACAAAGGAGTCATTACCCTCGCTGCCTTCTCCTAATACCAAATTGAAGTTGTGAGTATCTTCAGGATCCTGATCAGAGGCGGTTAGTGTACCAACGAAGGTCCCAGATGGTTGTCTTTCCAGAATTACACTATTGCTCAAAAAGATATTATTTGGAGGGTAGTTAACCGAAGTAACGGTAAGCGTAAATGATTCAACCGGGCTTTGGTTTGCGTTAGGAGGTTCAAAATCACCATCATCGATTAGATAAACGTCGAAGATGGCTTCTCCATGGGTGTGTTCAGTTGCTTGAAATATGAGCTGTCCGGTTTCGTCGATCTCTGGGATTCTTAAAAAGGCCAATGAGCCTGTTACTTGCTGAAAAACTACCGAAAATCTTAATTCCTGATCTTGTTCGTTTGGAGATTCGCCTGGGCTAATAGCGGTTGCCCATCCTGGAAAGGTATATATTGTTGTGCCTTCTTCAACCTCAATGTCACTTCCTTTAACAAAGGAGGGGGCATCGTTTACAAAATCTACAGATACAGTAAAACCAAAAGAACTACTGCGATTATTATTGGGAGAATCAGAAGGGCCGTCATCTAATAAATATATTTCATAGACCGCTACACCGTTATAATGGTTGGTAGCTTGAAAGCTTAATGTGCCGTTGGCATCGACCATTACAGGAGTGTCAAACTGTAGGAATGAGGTAATAGAATTTTCTACAACAACAAAAGTTAAACTCTGGCTAGCTTCTTCGTCCGGCGGTCCGGCAGAAATATTTGTGGCCCAGTCAGTAATTGTTACGAGTCCAGCGTGTTCATCTACCTTTATATTATCACCAGCAATAAAACTGGGTCTATCGTTTATTGGGTTTACAGTAATATCAAAACTGTAGACTATACTTGAATTGGCATTTGGGGCAATATTAGAGCCGTCATCGATTAAAATTACTTCTACAGTAGCGGTGCCGTTTGCTACCTCGTCTACCTCATATGTAAGGGTGCCGGTGGGGCTAACTTCGGGAGTCTTACTAAAACTCATAAAGGGTGATGTAGAAACAACAGTTGTTGAAAAAGAAATTCCCTGGTTTATCTCATCAGGATTTGGGCCAGGAGAAATATCTGTTGCCCAACCTAATATAGTTTGCTCTCCAGCTTTCTCATCAATTAATTGATCTCCGGTGGGAACAACAAAAGTTGGGGCAGCATTAATAAACTCCACAATTATGCGAAAAGTAACAGGAATAGAGGCCTGCATATTATCAAGGTCTGTAAGGGTTACTTTTACAATAGCCTCACCACTTCTGTTGGCGGTAGGTTCAAAAGTTAGGTTTCCAGTGGCATCTATTGCAGGTTCAGAATCAAAAGAAAGAAAACCCACATAGTTAATTTCCGTTGTGAATGATGGGGTAGTGGCACCAACAGGAGTAGTCCAACTTGCGCTATAAGGTCCTGAGTTTTGCACTACTGTAACGTTTCCTCCCGATGTAAAGCTAGGCTGTGCAATACCGGAAAAGTTAAGTAGGTTAAATGCTATGAGAATACTAAAAAATCTAATCAAAATAATTCAATAGCTTATGGTGCCCTTAAAGATCATACATTTCTTATAGCCAAACAAGTATATTTAATCGGTTAGTCATCAAAAAAGTAACCTTAAGAACGGGCTGCTATAGTTCACCTAAATACCATAAGAGGAGTAAAAGGGCTAAAATTACCATCAAGACCAATTTTTTAATGTTTGTCCTGAGCAACCATCTGAAGCCAGTAGGTGTATGAAGTCTATAAAACTGATGTGCAAAGCTCTTAAAATCTTTATGCTTATTGATCTGATCCGGGGTTGGGTCAGGACGATTTATCTTGATCTCTATGTTTCTTGACGATTTCAAACTGATATTGTACCTGCTAATTCTTTAAGTTTTTTTAATATGCGATAGGTCTTAACCTTGGCATTTACTTCGGTTAACCCTAGAGCGAACCCGATGTCTTTGAACGACTTTTTCTCAAAAAATCGGAGTTCTATGCATTGGAGTTCTGTTTCGTTAAGCGAGCTTAATAGTTTTGGTAATAGTTTTTCAGCTAGTTCTATATTGCTTATTTCTACCGTCTCTTGAACGATGTCTTGAATATCATATTCATCTATGCACACCGTTCTCGGATAGTTTTTTTGAGATCTAAAAAAAAGTCTGATCTCGTTAATAGCTATTTTATACAGCCAGGCAGAAAATGGCACCCCCATATGTTTAAACTTGTGGAGGTTAATTAAGCACTTAGTAAATGTTCTCGAGGTAAGGTCTGCGACCAGCTCATGATCGTCTACTCTTCGACTGATGTAAATAAAAATTTCAGTATAGTATTTATTATAGATGGGAGCGAAGTCATCTGGGTTTTTTTGTGCTTTCTTTATTTGAGCAAGTTCTTGAAAGATAGCTTCCTTAGACTTATGGTATTTGTTGCTTGTGACAGAAAAAAGCACAAAGTCATCAAAGAGTGTGGCTAATTGAAGCAGAAAAAGGTTTAAGGTAAGCTGCATAACATTGTTACTACTATAATAGCACAACGTTAAAAAGGTACAAACTTTTTAGGCTGAAGTATGGCTCCGATGCAGATTTAATCCTCAGACTTTTCCTTAGTTTTAAGGATGTCAGTGAAGGAAACGCCGGTAATTACACCAATTAAAATTACTACTATTAGAATGAAGAGGTTAGCTCCAGACCCTATAACCATTGATAACATAATCGAATCACTTTAAATCTAAAACCAAAAGTAAGCAAGGCATCATTAAAAATTAAGCATATCGATTTTTTTATCTTAAGAACCATTAAATATTTAGCTTGGTATTGGATGATTGCCTTGCAAAACTTATCTTGCAGGAAAATATTGATTAATGGCGTTCATAGAGAAAGATCTCCTTATCGGTAGAGTTCAATATCTTGAAAAGATAAATTCGAAACCTGGCCTACCTTCCATACATGAAAGTGTTATCAGCAAAGTTGTTGGAATGATAGCAAGTGGTGACCTCATCACCTTTATGCAGGTAGAAGCCGTTTTTAATTACTTATTAGAGAATACTAACGGCTCACCCGAAAAAGTAGACACTTCAGCAGCTGAAATACTAGAGTTTATTAGCTAGTGACTAATAATTAAGACTGTTAGTAGCAGTGATAATGTTCCGGCATAGAACAGAATTGCTTGCCAAAATTTAAATTCTTTCTTAACTCCAAGGATGTTAGACATCGACCTAATTAAGATACCTCTCATTTTCTTTTTAGTTTAGTATGTAAGCATAACCCCAAAACCAATGAAATTGTTTCATAAGGTTTAAGAGTTTTTTCAATATATAACGAACTTTACTGCATGAAATTATTATTACTTAGTAATTCTACAATGAAAGGTGAGTCTTACCTTTCCTGGCCCATAAGTCATCTGAATGCTTTTCTTAGTGACATTAATGAAATTCTATTTATTCCCTTCGCAGGGGTTACCATGACTTATGATGAGTACACCAAGAGTGTTGCAGAGTCTTTGTCAAAGACGGGAACCAAGGTTGTTGGAATTCACACAGTGAGTAACCCAAAAGAAGCCATAGGTCAGGCTGAGTGCATAGCGGTTGGTGGAGGAAACACCTTTCAACTGCTTGCTGAGATGAAACGACAAGACTTAATAGGGGCAATTCAAGAGGCTGTGAGATCTGGTGCCTCCTATATTGGATGGAGTGCTGGCTCAAATGTGGCTTGTCCAACGATAATGACAACGAATGATATGCCAATTGTAATGCCTTCTGACTTTAATGCACTTGGTCTTGTAAATTTTCAAATCAACGCACATTTTACAAAGAAGACAATTGATGGTCATGGGGGTGAATCCCGTGCATTAAGGATTGCAGAACTTCTCACCCTCAACCCTGAAATGACTGTTCTGGGATTACCAGAAGGCAAATTGATTGAAGTAGACGGCGAAGATCATTTCTTAAAGGGAATAGAATCTGAGGAGACATTACTTTTCAGAGCAAAACAAGCACCGAAAGTTATACAAGAAGGAATGATCGATTGGTAAGGTTAGGTTAATCTTCATCCAACACTTCCAGAATATCTGCGATTCCCTCGTAATTACTTAAACCCGGTTTAGTTTCCTGGCTGCCATAGAGCACTATGCCCTCTGGCTTTAAGGATAGGTAGTGATCGATGTTATCTGGCGTAAACTCAGCAGATAAATAACACGGGTTGTTACTGCAGACTGTTTTAAGGTCGGAGCTGTATTGAGACCACTCCAAACCTTCCAGATCCAGAATAAAAAATGAAACCTGATGGGCATGGTTGCTCAGAATCGCCTCGATACTTGAAATATTGGAATCATCAACTTTAATTTTGAGAATGGGGTGATCAAACCCATTCAAATTGTCGACACTATTTATCTGTTCGTAATCGATTTTGTAATTATCGGCGTCATTTTTTTCTATTACCTCGCCAATAATACCTACGCCAGAAAGCCAATCGCGGATGGTATTCACGTCTTTATCAGTTACAAAATACTTACTTGCCGGATTAATAGAGAAGCCAATGAAATCAACACCCATTCCTGCCGCATAGCGGGCGTCGCTAAGGTTGGTTACATGAGATAATATTACTTTAGTTTTAAGCATATTAGTAAGTATTTTACGTTAATGTTTATAATGGCAAAATAAACGACTAATCAGCTTAATTCTATTCCATAGGCTATATTTGTTGCTCATTTAAGAAAAAATTATCATTAGCTCGAGATTAAGATATTTACTATTTGTTGCCCTTGCCTGTTTTACTGGCTGTGATCAGCCTATTAATATGGAGCAACCTGAGCTAGGCTACGATTACTTTCCTTTGGTTGAAGGCAATGAAAGGATATATGAGGTTGAAAGGATCGACTATAAACCAGATGGAGATATCGACACGACTTTTTATCAACTTAAAGAGGTGACAGGCGCATCTTTTGAATCAAATGGTGAACTAAACTTCAGAATTGAACGATTTATTCGACCCAACCAGGACGCTGAATGGGTTATTGACGCCGTTTGGTCGGCACGAAGGAATGATTATCAAGCTATCGTTGTTGAAGATAATCTGCCCATTATTAAAATGTCATTCCCCGTGCTGGAAGACAAACGATGGGATGGGAATGCGATGAATTCATTGCCAGAAGATGAATATAAAATGAATGACCTGGGTGCTCCGTATATGATTGCTGATTATTCATTTAATAATACGATACAAGTTTTTGCAGAAGATTTGCTAGATCCTTGTAAAATTTCTGCAGATAACTATCATGTTGAGGTATTTGCAGTAGGTGTTGGCGTAATCTACAAGCAAGACATCGAGATCAAGTATGTAAGTTCTTCAGGTTGCAACCCAACAGATAGCATTATAGATTTTGGCTTTGTAGTAGAACAAAGACTTATAGATTTTTTATCTATTGAATAAGCTATTAGTATCCATACTGCTTACTTTTCTAGTTCCACTTCGTGTAGAAGCGCAGATCAATTCCTACTTTGTCAGTTTCTTAGACAAGGACAATACGCCTTATACATTAAGTGAACCGGCAACTTATTTAAGCCAAAAATCAATTGAACGTAGAAGTAATCAAGGGATTTCTGTTTTAGAGAATGACTTGCCAGTAGACCCCATTTATGTTACTACGGTGAATAACGTTGGTAGCGTTACTGTAGAGTACACTAGCAAATGGTTTAATGGAGTAATTATTAAATCTAACCCGGTAGATATTGAGGTGGTGAAGTTATTGCCCTTTGTAACAAATATTGAGTTCATTGCACCTGAGGTAACAGGGGGTAGGGTTAATAATAAGTTATTAGCTGAATTATCGTCTACATACGAATCCGACACCACGGATCAGTTTCAACTCCTGGAAATAGATCGGATGCGTGCCGATGGATATGAAGGCGCGGGTATATCCATTGGCGTAATAGATGGCGGCTTTAGAGATGTGGATTCTGCAGTTGGTTTTGAGCATTTGATCAATGAGGACAAAATTCAAATGACCTATGACTTTAGAAGCAAATCCGATAATGTGTATCAGTATTCGACGCATGGAACATCGGTGCTCTCCTTATTAGCAGCACGTAGAACTAGTCCGGATTATGCTGGAATAGTACCTAATGCTCATTATCAGCTGTTTGTTACCGAACATATTGGCTTTGAGTATCGACTTGAGGAGTATTGGTGGCTTATTGCCGCGGAAAAAGCAGATAGCGCGGGAGTTGACATTATTACAACATCTATTGGCTACAGTACATTCCAAGATCCATCGATGAACTATACTCTCGATCAATTGGATGGCAAAACAGCAGTTATTACGCGTGCAGCTCAATTATGTGCCGATAAGGGCATTCTTTTTGTAACCTCTGGAGGCAACACCGGCGATACGGATCCCTGGCAGAAAGTTACTTTTCCAGGTGATATTGTAGACGGGCTTGCCGTCGGAAGCTTAATTACTGACGAAGTTGTATCTAATTTTAGCCCTTATGGCCCAACCAGCGATGGAAGAATTAAGCCAGATGTTTTAGCCAAGGGATCAGGGGTTTATGTCTTGGGCAGCAATGGTAGTTTAGGTACTAAAAGCGGGACATCATTTTCTGCTCCTCAAATAGCAGGCTTGGCCGCAGGCGTTTGGCAGGCTTATCCCGAGGTTAAAATGACAGAGTTGCTTCAGGCAATTCGTGAATCAGCTTCCTACGCTTTCAACCCGGATAATAGGATGGGTTATGGTGTGCCAACCTACTCAGGAATCAAAAAATATCTGGAATTCACGAATGATGATCCCTGGATAAGTGTATATCCAAATCCTGTGAAAGACCAGTACTTGAACATTAGTATCGCCAATCCTTCGGAAAATGCGGTGGTTGATTTTAACATTTATAACACGATGGGGCAACCTATAAAATCGGGCAAGGGTAATGTTACCTGGCAGGAGAACCGGTATATTCTGGATGTTTCTACCTTGCCAGCAGGAATTTATGTGCTAAACTTGCATTCGGATACTCAGGCTTCTCAAATTAGATTCTCAAAACTATGACCAATGGCACCCCAATAATTTCACCTTCAATTTTAGCTGCAGATTTCGCCAATATTCAGTCTGAGGTAGAAATGTTGAATAATAGTGAAGCCGATTGGATTCATATAGATGTGATGGATGGTGTATTTGTACCAAACATCTCATTTGGCATACCGGTTTGTAAGGCTATTCAGAAACATTCCAAGAAGCCTTTAGATGTTCACCTTATGATTGTTAACCCGGAAAACTATGTTGAGGAGTTTGCTAAAGCGGGGGCAGAAATCATAACGGTTCATTATGAAGCATGTCCTCACCTGCATAGAAATCTTCAACAGATTAAAAGCTTAGGATGTAAAACAGGGGTTTCCCTTAATCCTCATACCAACGTTGAGGTATTAAAGGATACCATAAATGATATTGACCTTGTGCTGATTATGTCAGTTAACCCCGGGTTTGGAGGCCAAAAGTTTATCGAGCGCACTTATAGTAAGATTAGTGAACTTAAAAAGTTGATTACTGATGCTGGTGCAAATACTATTATCGAAGTAGATGGGGGAGTTAATGCTGACAATGCACGGGCTTTACTCAATGAAGGAGCAGATGCCTTGGTTGCCGGTAGTTTTGTGTTTAAAGCCGAAGATCCCTTAAATACCATTGCCCAATTAAAGGCGGTTTAAACAAATAATGCGTCTTTTTCTAGCGTTATGTCTTGTATTATTCGCTCTGCCAGGAGTGGCCCAATATATAATAACGGGCAAAATTGTGGATGTTGCAGGCGATCCCATCGTTGGTGCTAATATTCTAGTTTTAAATGATTCCACAGGAACCACCACAAACCTTAGTGGTAATTTCAGGCTCAATTTCAAAAAAGCTACGAAAGTCCAGTTACAGGTTAGTCATGTTCAATATAATTTGAAAACCATTGATGTAGCTTTTAAGAGTCAAGCACCTATCGAATTGACTCTTGTGTTAGAAGAAAAAAAAGAACTCCTTAAAGAATTAAGTGTGACGGGCACCGAGGATAAAATTATTGCGGTGAGCAGTGTTCGAATAAACCCAGAAACATTTAAGCTTTCGCCCGTCCCTTTTCAAGACATTAGCAATATCATCGCTACCTTACCATCTGTTACTAGTAATAATGAACTAAGCACAGCGTATTCTGTGCGGGGTGGTAGCTACGACGAAAATCTTGTTACAGTTAATGGAATACCCGTATATCGTCCATTTCTAGTGCGTGCAGGGCAGGAAGAAGGACTTAGCTTTATTAATACAGATCTCATTTCAAGCGTAAATTTCTCAGCCGGTGGTTGGTCTGTGCAATACGACGATAAGATGGCCTCAGTATTGGCAGCCAACTATAAAAATCCATCAGAGTTTGCGGGTTCGGCCATGTTGAGTTTATTGGGAGCGAAGGCACATATTGAAGGGTCTTTTTCTGAGAAGTTTACCTATCTGGCTGGAGTAAGACATAAGAGCAATGCTTATTTGTTAAACACGCTCGATGTAGATGGCGACTATCGACCAACATTTACAGACGCCCAGTTAATGCTAAAAGGTCAAATCTCGCCGAAATCGACACTGGAAGTATTGCTCGCTTTTGCTAATAATAATTACAGTGTTACACCTTCGCAATCAACGACAAGCTTTGGTACCTTCAATAAAGAACTCCGCTTGCAAGTGGCATTCGATGGAAGACAGGAAATGAAATATCGCACCTATCAAGGAGCTATAAAACATGAACAAATCATCAATAAGAAGCTCACTTGGACAAACCTGGCATCGATTTCAAGTTATAATGAACTGGAAAATATTGACTTAGAAGGAGGTTATAGACTTTGTGATGTGGATAAAAACACTTCATCAGACACCTTTAATGAATGTATAGCTACAAGAGGCATTGGTACCTTGTATAATTATGCACGAAATAGGCTAACATCAGTGCTTATAGATGCAGAGTCCAACCTGTCTTATAATATCAACTCATCGCAGGACATTCGCGTTGGTATTAACTACTCGAGGCAAAGTTTTAATGATAATATTAATGAATATGGCTTAATCGATTCTGCAAATTATATAAGTGTTGAGCAGAGCATATTGGCTCAAAATGAAACATCGGCTAATTTGCTAAAAGCCTATTTCCAACACTCAATAGACCTAAATACATGGGCATTTACCTATGGGGCACGTGTGAACTATAACACTTTGAATAATTACACGCTCATAAGCCCAAGAGTGCTTATTGGTTATAGCCCAGAAAAAAGCTCTAATCTTCACTTTGATTTTGGTGTAGGACTTTATGGGCAGCAGCCTTTTTATAAGGAGTTTCGCAAAATCGATGGGAATTTAAATACAGATGTCAAAGGTCAATCTAGTTTGCATTTCAATTTGGCTATGCGCTATGATATTACATGGTGGGGGCGGCCATTTCAGCTAACTACGGAAGTTTATTATAAATACCTATGGAATCAGATTCCATATATAATTGAAAACGTAAGACAGCAATACTTTCCCGATTATACAGCTCAAGCTAAATCAATGGGTTTTGAGGCAAGAATAGGCGGGGAGTTTATCCCAGGAACAGAATCCTGGTTTAGCTTAGGGCTGATGTCAGCCCGTGAGAAAATTCCGGGGGTAGATGAGGATTTTATTCGACGACCTACTGATCAGCGTTTTAAAGTTGCTTTCATTTTTGAAGATCATATCCCTGGCGACCCAAGTTTACGTGTAAATCTTAGCTTTCAATATGGCTCTGGCCTCCCCATAAGTGCTCCCGAGAATCTTGAGCAGCGTAATTCATTTACAGGAGACGATTATTCTCGACTTGATATTGGCTTTTCGAAGCTGTTTAATTTCAATGAAAAATTCTTTAAATATGCGCGAGTTGGTGTAGAAATCAATAATCTCTTTGGAAGTAGAAACGCAGTTTCCTACACCTGGATAACCGATATCAATGCGCAGCAGTTTGCTGTTCCCAATTACCTGACTGGCCGCTTGTTTAATGTTGTGGTTTCTACTGAGTTTTAGCTTTGATTAAAAAAGCTACCAACGCTGTTATTCCTAATGAAATAATTGAAAGAATCAATAGCGTTTGATTGCTAATTGAGCTCTCAGCATTTATGGTTGCAAATATTGCCTTAGTCAGGTTTATTAAGCCAAGTACACCAGTTATCCAGACTATTATGAGTAGCATTAAATTACCCTTGAATGTGTTGATATGATCCTGCAGCAAGGATTTATTATTAAGGGTAAGAAGTATTGCAATAGCCAAAAAAGGCAATAGTATGCCATTCAGAGCTTGTGCCAGAATAATAATAGGAATTGGTTTTACGCTGCTTAGGCCAAAAACAAGACCTGTTATAAGGACAATCAACCATGTCGTCCTAAATGCTTTGGCGGGGTGTTTTACCTTGATGGTTGAGGTAACCGTTAATGCGGCTGCCCACGGCGCTGTTATTGCTGAGGTGATTCCTGCAGCAAAAAGGCCGAAGGCAAACAGGTAAATTGCCCATGAGCCAGTTAAATCTGAAAGTGTCTTGGCAACATTCGAGAAACTGAATTCTCCTTGAACCTTGCTGCCAATCAGTATTAAGGAGATTGAAATTAGCCCTCCAACTATTACGGACAGCGTAATGCCAAATCTCATATTCTTTAGTTCCTGGGCTTTGGCGATCTGCGATCCTAAAAAAAGATTGTAGGGTACAACCGTAGTACCAATAAGTCCAAGTGTTAGTAGTTCACTTCCAACAGGAATACTTGGAACTAATAAGCCCTTCCCTAATTCAACATAATTTATATCCAACGTGAAAACAACCAGAAGTAGGCCAAGACCCATAATACTAATAATACCGGCAAGAAAATTTGTAATGAGCGTGAACCGATTGGTAAACAAAAGAATGCCGGCAAAGCCAATAATTAGAATAGTTGCTAGCTCTGATCGAATACCATAGCCTAAACTTATCCCGGATACTGCTCCCAAAACATTACCTGCTTCATAAGCAGCACAACCAAGTACAATGGCGATGGAAATTGCAAAGGCGATATAAGATGTTTTGCCTTTTTTAGAAAATTGCAGCACAATAGCCTGGCCAAGACTTAAGCCAGATACGATGTTTATGCGTGCGGCTCCTTCTTGGAGGATAATGCATGCTATAACAGCGAAGACAATAGTCCAAAGTAAGGCCATACCATGATTCGCTCCAGCGCTTGTGGCGGTTGTTACTGTACCTGGGCCTATAAATGCCGCAGAAATCACGAACCAGATTATGGTTTTCTTCATTTGGCTAACTTAACTTGTCTTTTTTTGACCCCAGGTTCCAGACACGATAAGGTGAACACCGTTCGTGTAATTTGATAAATTCAATTTTTCATGGCGTTTTAATTATCGTTACCTTTCGGTTTACATTTAACAAATTAAGACAAATAATTATGAGGAAACTAATTGCAATTGGACTGTTCCTAATAGTCTTTTCACCATCGTGGTCTCAAGAAACTTTTCCGAGGAACGATGTGAAAGACCTAAGGGAGGGTGCCTATGCCTTTACAAATGCTAAAATTGTTGCCGACCACCAAACGATTATCGACAATGGTTTGTTGCTGGTTCGAGAAGGTAAAATTGAATATGTTGGCGCAACGAAAACTATACCTGCCGGCTATATAGCGATTGACTTAACAGGTAAACGTATCTATCCATCATTGATAGACGCTTATTCTAATTATGGCCTTCCAAAGGTCGATCGGTCGCGTTCTAGGGGAAGGACGGAACAAATTCAATCTAAAACCAAAGGCGCCTATAATGCTAACCAGGCTATTCGTGCCGAATATAACGCATCGTCTGAATTTACAGTAGATGCAAAAAAAGCTGATCAAATGCGAAAAATCGGGTTTGGAGCAGTGAATACATTCCTTCCCGATGGAATTGCACGAGGTACATCAGCATTTGTCACATTGGGCGAGGATACCGACAATATGGTACTTCTGGGAACAAAAGCATCAGCATTGTTCTCATTCAATAAAGGAACTTCAACACAGATGTACCCAACATCATCCATGGGCTTTATTGCTTTGCTAAGACAGACCTATCTCGATGCTGACTGGTATAATGCACAAAGTCCTAAGCCATTTAAGGACCAGACTTTAGATAGTTGGGTTAACAACAGCTCTCTTCCGCAAATATTCGAAGCTAGAAACTGGCTGGAAGTAGGCCGGGCAGATAAAGTGGGAGATGAATTTGGAGTACAGTATATCATTAAAGGAAGTGGTGATGAGTACAAAAGAATTGCTGAAGTAAAAGCAACAGGGGCAAGCTTAATTATTCCTCTCAACTTCCCTGTTGCATTCGATGTGGATGATCCTATGACGGCTGTAGATGTGTCGCTTGCTGACATGAAGCATTGGGAACTTGCACCTACTAACTTGTCAGTACTAAACAAAAATGGAGTACAAGTTGCTATAACCTATGCAGGTTTAACTAAACCAGCTGATTTCTGGACTAATCTACGATCGGCTATTAAACATGGATTACCAGAATCAGAGGCCTTAAAGGCTTTAACTATAACCCCGGCGAAAATGCTTAAAATGGATCAGCTTGTGGGTAGTTTGTCTGCTGGGAAACTCGCTAACTTCATTATAACCTCAGATAATCTATTCGATGAAAAGAATATTATCCATGAAAACTGGGTTCAGGGCAAGCGTTATTCAATAAGCCCGCTAAACATTGCAGATTATAGTGGTCAATACCAGTTAAGCCTGGGTGGTAGTAGTTATAATGTTGAAGTATCTGGTGCACCGGGGAAACAAGCAGCAAAACTTGTTGTGAATGATTCTTCGTCGGTTAAACTGAATGCCAGCTTTAAAGATCAAACAATCAATATTACTTACAGTCCTAAAGATACTGAAGGAGTAGTAAGATTGTCGGGCTGGACAACTGATGATGGTTGGAAAGGTAATGGAAGAGATGTAGCCGGAGAATGGATAAGCTGGACTATGAAAAGAACTGGCGATCTTGCTGATAAAAAGAAAGGGGATAAGCCAAATGAGAAGAATGCGGCTAATGACGCATTAGGAGATGTGATATTTCCTTTTGTAGCATATGGTAGCACAACATTGCCATCGCAAGATGCCATACTTATAAAAAATGCTACAGTATGGACCAGTGAAGATGCTGGAGTATTGGAGAATACGGATGTGCTTTTAGAAAATGGAAAAATCACCAAAATTGGTAAGGATATTTCTGCATCGGGAGCAAAGGTAGTTGATGGAACAGGTAAACATCTTACACCTGGAATAATCGACGAACACTCGCATATTGGTGCAACGTCTATTAACGATGTGGCAACAAATTCAGGTATGGTAAGAATTGGTGATGTTATCGATCCAGAGCAAATTAATATCTATCGTGCATTATCAGGAGGTGTAACCGCCTTGCAGATCTTACACGGCTCTGCTAACCCTATTGGCGGACAGTCTGCTCTCATTAAGTTACGCTGGGGCGAATCACCTGAGAATATGAAGATAAAGGATGCTGATGGCTATATTAAATTTGCACTAGGAGAGAACGTTAAACGTTCACGTAGTACTAGTTCTACACGCTTCCCGCTTACCAGAATGGGAGTTGAACAAGTGTATATGGACGCATTTTCTAGTGCCCAGGAATATGGTAAAAAATGGGATACCTATAATGGATTGCCTAAGAAGGTTAAAGCGAAGACAACAGCACCACGCCGAGATCTTGCCGATGAGACGATGTTGGAAATAATCAATAGCGAGCGATTTATTTCGTGTCACTCGTATGTTCAGTCGGAGATTAATATGTTGATGAGCGTAGCTACAAAGTTTAATTTTAAGGTAAATACCTTCACTCATATTCTTGAAGGATATAAAGTGGCCGATAAAATGGCCGAACACGGCGTTGGAGGATCTACATTCTCGGATTGGTGGGCTTATAAGTGGGAGGTACGTTACGCAATTCCTTATAATGCAGCCATAATGCATAATGCAGGCGTTACTGTGGCTATAAATTCCGATGATGCCAATCAGATTCGTAGGTTGAACCAAGAAGCAGCTAAAACAATAAAGTATGGCGACATGACAGAGGAAGATGCTCTTAGAATGGTTACATTGAATCCGGCTAAACTTCTTCATCTCGATGATAGAAGGGGAAGTATAAAGGAAGGGAAAGACGCTGACGTTGTATTATGGTCGGGTCACCCACTTTCTGTCTACAGCATTGCTGAAAAGACCATCGTAGATGGTAAGGTTTATTATGACTTGGACAAGGATAAAGTAAACAGAGCTTATATAACTGCCGAGAGAGCTCGATTAATTGAAAAAATGAAGGCTGTTAAAAAATCGGGAGGGTCTACCCAACGTCGTGGTTCTCGGCAACTTATCGACTTCCATTGCGATGATGTAACCAATGATTCTTTCCTTAACTAATCTGAAAATCTGAAGAAAATGAAAATTAAAATAATACTTTCAATCGTATTGACCAGTGTTTTGAGCTGGTCTATCGCTCAGGTTCCAGTACCTGCCGATCCGCAAGCTGACGCCATATTATTACGCGGCGGTATTGCTCATTTGGGAAATGGAGAAGTAATTCAGAATTCTTTAATTGCTTTCGATCAGGGTAAACTAACATTAGTGGCAAACGCAACAACAGCAAAGATTGATGTTGCAGGGTATAAAGTTGTTGATATTAGTGGAAAGCATGTGTATCCGGGTTTTATTATGCCGGATTCAGATGTTGGACTGGAAGAGGTTAGTTCAGTGAACGCCATGAGCGATTCGCGTGAAACTGGCGATATAAACCCTAATGTAAGAGCTTTAATTGCCTATAACACAGATAGTGAACTTCCTCCTACCTTTAGATTCAATGGCATTCTGATGGCAGAATCTGCTCCCAATGGCGGCAGGATCTCAGGAACATCATCGTTAATGAATATGGATGGATGGAACTGGGAAGACGCTGTAAATGTACCAGATGTAGCAATTCATATGAATTGGCCATCTCAGAAATCACGGAGATTCGATTTTAACACATTTACAGTGGTGAACGAAGCCAATAAGAACTACAAAAAAGAGGTGGATGAAGTGGGTAGTTTTATGGATGATGCTAAATCTTATAGCCAACTCGCAAATAAGGAGCGTAATCTAAAACTAGAAGCCATGCTCGGCCTATTTGATGGGAGCAAAGCACTCATGATTCATACTAATAATCCAAACGATATTATTGATGCCGTAAAAACTGCCCAGAGCAAAGGCGTTAAGAGAATCGTTCTAGTTTCCGGAACAGGTTCGTTAGCGGTTAAAGAATTCTTAGCCGACAATAAGATTCCTGTCGTGATTCAACGCGTTCATCTATTACCAGACAGGGAAGATATGGATATAGATTTACCCTATCGTTTGCCCGTAGAATTAACCAACGCAGGGGTAAAGGTGGCACTAAGTCATACGGGTATGCTTGCATTAGCTCGGAATCTGCCTTTTTATGCAGGTACTGCTGTTGCCTATGGGTTAGACAAAGAAGAGGCACTTAAATTAATTACTATTAATCCAGCAGAAATTCTTGGAGTTGGTGATAAGGTTGGAAGTTTAGTAGAAGGTAAAGAAGCAACCTTATTTGTTTCTGAAGGTGACGCGCTAGATTTTAGAACGAATAAACTAACGCATGCCTTTATCCAAGGGAAAGAAGTAACCCTTGATAATAAGCAAGAGGCACTATTTGAGCGATACTCCAAGAAGTACAGTGACGAATAGGAACAAATAAATCTATTGGGAAAGGTCGATGGCGTAAAGTTATCGGCCTTTTCTATTTTAGATCAACAATTCAATCAGATCTGATTACTTTTAATCAATTATTCTGCCATGAGAAATCAATTGGAAATATGTTGTACTTCGTTTGCCTCAGCACAAATTGCAGTACATGGTGGTGCCGATAGAATTGAGCTCTGCGACAATCTCTACGAAGCAGGTACAACGCCTAGTTATGGTTTAATAGA
>CBDUMS010000050.1:0-26788 GCA_965368405.1 uncultured Cyclobacteriaceae bacterium | reverse complement strand
CAGGGCGATATTCTTATTCAGCTTACTTCACAAACGCCTCGCCATAAAGCGAGTTTTATTAAGCTTGTAAACGAAGGTTATTTTAATGATTATACCTTTAATCGCGTTATTGCGGATTTTGTTATTCAGGGTGGGTGTCCCGATACACCAGAAGGATTTAGTGATTCACCTTATCTCCTAGAGCCAGAGTTTAATAAAGAGCTTACCCATGTCTATGGAGCAGTGGGGGCAGGTCGTGATGATAATCCTGAAATGCTTTCTGCTGGGTGCCAATTTTATATTGTTCAAAATAGAGAGGGGTTACATCGACTTGACAATAAATACACAGTTTTTGGCCATGTGGTTAAAGGTATGGATGTAGTGGATGAAATTGTAACCTTGGAAACGGATTCGATTGATGAACCCCTAGTGCCAGTGCCTCTTACCATCGGGCATTATAGCCTCGATAGTCTTGCGCTTCAGGAGCTGCTGAATTAACCTAAGATCATCCCAACAATCGTAGCAGACATCAACGAGGCTAGTGTTCCGCCTAGAAGTGCACGCATTCCGAACTGAGATAATAGTACGCGTTGTCCAGGAGCTAATCCTCCAATACCACCAATTTGAATTCCAATGGAAGCAAAATTTGCGAAGCCACAAAGCATGTAAGTGCTCATAATTATGGACTTGGTACTGTTGAAGCTTCCGGCTGCTTTTAAGCTCGCAAGACTTTCATAACCGACGAACTCACTTGCGATAATTTTCTCACCTAATAGTTGCCCTACAAGTGCGATATCGGGTGCGCCTACACCAATAATCCACATGAGAGGTGCAAAAAGATAGCCGAGAATAAACTGTAGTGACAAGCTCGAATATTGTCCATCTGTGATTGACGCAATACTGTCATTCACCCCTATCAAATCACCAGTCTTCATAAAAATAAAATTGGCCATCGCGATAAAGGCAAAAAACACTAAGAGCATGGCACCAACATTTAAAGCCAGCTTAAGGCCTTCGGTGGTTCCATTAGACATAGCGTCGAGCAGGTTGCCACCTACGTTTTGTTTGGTAATGTGAATGTCTGTATTAATGGGATCAATTTGTGGGGCTAGGATTTTTGAGATTACTATGGCTCCCGGCGCTGCCATAATGGAAGCTGCCAGAAGGTGTTTTGCAAAGAGTAGCCTTTGCTGTGGGTCGTCTCCACCAAGAAATCCTATATAAGCTGCCAGTACGCCTCCGGCAACCGTAGCCATGCCACCGGTCATTACCAGAAGGATTTCCGAACGGGTCATTTTTTCGAGGTAGGCTTTAATTAATAGTGGCGCTTCGGTTTGACCGAGAAAAATATTACCAGCTACGGATAAAGATTCGGCACCAGATATCCCGAGACTTCGTGTGAGTAACCAAGCTAAGCCGTATACAATTTTTTGAATAATGCCTAAGTAAAATAGCACACTCGTTAAGGCGCTAAAAAAGATTATAGTCGGCAAGATCTGTAGGGCAAAAATGAAACCCACAGATTCTACATTCATTAAATCGCGGAACAAAAACTCGCTTCCTTCTTTCGTAAAGTCGAGAATTACAACAAAGACTTTCCCTACTACTTCAAAGCCAGATCTAATAAACCCAATCTTCAGGATACTTATGGCGAGAATGAGTTGAATACCAAGGCCAATGCCAACTAATCGCCACGAGATTGCACTTCTTTTTGTGCTAAATAGATAAGCGATAAGTACCAATACGGCCATCCCGAGCATGCCCCTTGGTATAGACATAAGCCAATTACCTTCGGATGTTAAGGCCGTTTCATTAATGAGATTAGAATTAGTTTCATCGCTCTTTAACTCATCTCTAAGCTCAACTCCTGTGTTGGTGCTCGAAATATCATTGGAGGAAGATTGCGAGTATGCAGTTGTACTTAAAAGAAGAGCAAAAATGCCAACTATAAAGAGATATTTACTGATTTTCATTCATTAGGCGTTGGTCCATCTAAGGTGCAAACATTTTTGCACAGCACAAAGTAATTCTTCCAAATAAAAAAGGGTTATCGAAGACAACCCTTTTAAACAAAGTCGGAAAAGATTTAATGTGGAATTGGTGCCGCATCTTTCACTTCTTCTGACGCGTCGGATTCGTACCTTTTGAAATTCTTTACGAATTCACCCGCAAGAATTTTCGCTTTATCGTCATAATCTGCCTTGTCTTCCCAGGTATTTTTAGGGTTTAGAACATCACTTGGTACTCCCGGACAAGAGGTTGGCATGGCCAGCCCAAATACTTCATGATTAGTGTATTCAACGTCATCCAGTTTACCCTCTAATGCAGATGAAATCAATGCTCTGGTTATTTTAAGACTCATCCTTTCACCAACACCATAGGGGCCACCAGACCACCCTGTATTAACGAGCCAAACATTTGCGCCAGATTCCTCAATTTTTTTACTAAGCATTTCACCGTACACCGTAGGGTGTAATAGCATAAAGGGTGCTCCAAAACAGGCCGAGAACACTGTAACGGGTTCGGTAATTCCTGCTTCAGTACCTGCTACTTTAGCCGTATAGCCCGAAATAAACTGATATGCCGCCTGGGCAGGTGTCAACTTCGAAATAGGAGGGAGAACCCCAAATGCATCGGCAGTCAAGAAGAAAATGTTCTTAGGAGCATCTCCAACAGATGGCTCAGCGATGTTTTTAATATGATAAAGGGGATAAGATACACGGGTGTTTTCTGTTATGGACCCGTCCTTGAAATCTACTTTATTGGTTCTTGGAAAGAAAATAATATTTTCAAGCAATGCACCACTTTTTATCGCATTGAAAATATCAGGTTCATTATCGGCCGAAAGATCAATACACTTTGCATAACAGCCACCTTCGAAATTAAAAACCGAATCTTCCGACCAGCCGTGCTCATCATCGCCGATAAGATAACGATCGGGATCTGCAGATAGCGTTGTTTTACCGGTGCCTGATAATCCAAAAAAAAGTGCTGTGTCTCCATCTTTACCTTTGTTAGCCGAACAATGCATAGAAAGCACATTCCGATTATGTGGCAAAATAAAATTCAGTGCAGAGAATATACCCTTTTTAATCTCGCCAGTATAACCGGTTCCACCCACAATGGCTATTTTCTTGGTGAAGTTCAGTATAGCAAAATTATGCTGGCGCGTTCCATGTTTTTCGGGATCCGCCATGAAACCCGGTGCATTGATCACTAACCATTCATTCTCAAAATCACTTAATTCTACTTCCGAAGGCCGTAGAAACATGTTATAGACGAACAGGTTAGACCAGGGTAATTCATTAATGAAACGAATATTTAAACGGAATTGAGGATCAGCGCAAGCGTAGCCATCACGAACATAAAGCTCTTTGCCAGAAAGGTAACTAACCATATCATCGTACAGGACATCGAACTTGTCGGCCTCGAATGGGATGTTAATATTACCCCACCACACACTATCTCGAGTTATATCGTCTTTAACGATAAACCGGTCTTTAGGAGATCGTCCTGTGAATTCTCCGGTGCTAACATTAATGGCGCCATTGCTGGCTTCTTTGGCTAATCCCTGACTAATGGATATTTCAGCTAATTGATCTGGAGAGAGATTCCAGTGCACTTTGGCATCTTTAATTCCTAAAGTTTCAATAGCTTCTGACTTAACAGAAATCTCTGATTCTAACATTACTAATTTATTACTTGGTTTGGCCTCAAAAATAGGAAGAATGTGTAATTATATTATAAGGCCAATTCAATATTATTCCCAATTAGAGTAGATATAAACGTTGTTCTTGGAATATTAGCTAGGTAGATGTACTTTGGGGCTTTCGAAAATCTAACCCGATTGCACAATTAAAAAAATCTAGTATGAGCACAGAGTCAAATAATACAGAAACATTATTCGGACATCCTAAAGGTTTGTTTGTGTTGTTCTTCGCTGAAATGTGGGAGCGCTTTTCATATTATGGCATGAGAGCCATTTTAACGCTTTATATGGTTAGTTCTGCTACCGACCTTAATGCGGGTCTTGGTTGGAATACCGCAAAGGCACTTGCACTTTATGGCTGGTATACTATGTTAGTTTATGTAATGGCAATACCAGGCGGTATACTAGCAGATAAGTTTATTGGACAAAAACGTAGTGTCTTCTTAGGCGGTATGATATTGGTTGTTGGCCAATTTACACTTGCTATTGATTCTATTTATGCATTTTATACCGGGTTAGGGCTTATAATTCTTGGTGTAGGAGCGCTTAAACCTAATATTTCAACAATGGTTGGTGGGCTATACCCACAAGGAGACCCAAGAAGAGATGCTGGTTTTACACTCTTCTACATTGGTATTAATGTTGGAGCATTCCTCTCTTCGCTAATTGTTGGTGTTGTAGGTGAAACTATTGGCTGGCATTATGGTTTTGCTTTAGCTGGATTCGGGATGCTACTTGGACAAATTACTTTTGTCTGGGGGGGTAAAAAATATTTAAAAGGAATTGGCGGAGTTCCTGAAAAAGTAGAGAAGACCGAGGCGGAATCAGGAGACTCCTCTCTTGGACAACTGCTGTCAAAGTTGTTAAGAAGTCCTGTCCAACTAATTATTACCTTAATCTTAGCGATAGGAAGCGTTGTCCTATCCTTCATGTATTTCCAGGGGTTTGATTTATACGCTTACTCGGCACTATTTATATTCTTGGCAATAGTTGCTGGATTCTTGATGATGATTTACAAAGACATCGATTCTATCGAGAAAGATAGATTTGTGGTCCTCATAATATCATTTATGATTGTAATTGTTTTTTGGGGCGCCTTCGAACAAGCTGGTGGCTTAATGAATATATATGCTCGAGACAAAATTGATCGAGTTGTTTCGTTGATGACAATCGATATCTTTTTTATTGGCTTTATAGTAGTGTTGCTAGGGATTGGAATTCGCAATATGATGAAGAAGAAGGATACAGCTAAAGTGTTCTTTGTTATTTCTGGACTTCTGGCTATACTTTATTATGTTCTTAGATTTTATCTTGATGTCTTCACAAATCCATATGAACTGCAGACCTCGATATTCCAATCTGTGAATCCAATGTTTATTATGATTTTTGGAACCATCGTTGCTGGTTTCTGGATATGGTGGGATACATCTGGGAAAGAAAATTCTTCAATACTCAAAATGGCTGTGGGTACAATTATTATGGGTGTTGGGTTTTTATTTATGGCACAAGCTTCGAATGCGATTCATGAATATGGAGATAGGGCAGCTCTGATATTGCTAATATTGGCGTATCTATTTCATACCATAGGTGAACTCTCTGCATCTCCTGTGGCACTCTCATTTATTACCAAGGTCGCTCCGGTAAAGTATGTATCTATTATGATGGGAGTTTATTTTGCCGCAACAGGTCTTGGAAATAAAATTGCGGGCTCTATTGGAGAGGCTACACAAGCAGAACCTATCGAAGTTGAGATTGCTGATGGTTCAAACCTAGGCAATATGGTAGATAATGATACTTTAGTTATGAAAGGATATGACTTCGAAGTGGTTGCAAAAGGAATGGTTGAGAATGGCGAAATTGTGCTTTCAAAAAATGGTAGAAATATACGACCAGACTTTAAAATATCCGAAGAACATTCACAAATGCTGGAAAGTTACCTGACTTCAGATTCTGAATTAGAGGACTATACTGTAATATTAAGATTTGGATATGACCAGGAGAAGGTAATCGATGTAAGGAGTGGCCGAGAGAAGGTAGAGTACACATCATTTAGTGGCAATATAGAAGTTTTTGAAGTGCAGGATCATAATGAACTTAAAACTTTCATTATGATTTTTGTATTTACTGGAGGATTTGGATTATTATTATTGCTGTTCCTCAGGAAGTTAAAGAAACTTGCTCATGGGGCAGAGGATATTATAACATAACATTTTGAATACAGAAACTAAAGCAGAAGAACAGCTCTTTGGGCACCCCAAGGGGCTGTTTTACTTATTCTTCGCAGAGCTCTGGGAAAGGTTCTCCTTCTATGGAATGAGAGCCTTACTGATGGTCTACATGACCGAGGAGATTTATCGATCACTAGTCGAACGAGACATAATTGCCTCCACAATTTATGCTGCTTATGGAGCCCTGGTCTATTCTACACCTGTTCTGGGTGGCATGCTTGCCGATCGATTACTTGGTTTTCGGCGCTCAATAATTATAGGTGGCATTTTAATGGCTTTAGGTCAGTTTGTGCTGGCTATTCAGGGTGAAACGACCTTTTTCCTTGGATTAGGATTGCTGATTGTTGGTAATGGGTTATTTAAACCGAATATTTCTTCATTTGTTGGTACTCTTTATGAGAAGGGTGATGACCGTCGAGATTCAGGCTTTACCATTTTTTATATGGGTATTAATATTGGTGCCTTTGTCGCTCCTCTCTTCTGTGGCTGGTTAGGAGTAACCTACGGCTGGGGTTATGGATTCGCTTCAGCTGGTATAGGTATGTCTCTTGGTTTGCTCGTTTTTGGTAGTGGAATCCGTAAAGGAATATTTGGTGAGCATGGTTATGCACCGGATGAAGCAAAGCTAAATCAGAAGAAGTACGGTCTTAAACTTAAAAACCTTGTTCCTGTAGTCGCAGTCTTGTTGGTGCCTGTTATTGCTACAATGATGTATTACGGTGAGATGACTATTCCCTTTGTTGGCGAAATCAATTACAAAGGTCAGGTTGTGGACTGGTTATTTTGGGTAATCCTTGTTGTGATTTTATACGTCATTGGTAAAACAATGATGGAGGTGTCTGTAGTTGAAAGACAGCGTTTGCTTGTTATTGTGGCGCTAACTATGCTTATGACATTATTTTGGGGTTTCTATGAACTAGCTGGCAGTACGCTGACATTATTTGCCCTGCGTAACATCAATCTTGTCTTGATCAATGCCTCACAAACCAACGCGATAACAGCTTTCTATATTATCACTTTAGCTTTACTGTTCTCGTGGCTATGGGTTTACTTATCTAAGAAGAAAATGAATCCATTCACGCCATATAAGTTTGCTTTTGGCTTGCTTTTACTAGGCGTAGGATACCTGATTTTTGCCATGAGTGGAAACTATGCTGACGAGGCTGGGAGAGTACCTTTTATCTTTATGCTGCTGGGCTACTTGATGTTTTCAACGGGCGAATTATTCATGTCACCGGTTGGGCTCTCCAAAGTTACTGAGTTGGCTCCGGCCAAGATTGTCTCCTTTATGATGGGCGTTTGGTTTCTTTCCTCGGCATTCGCCTTCAGGCTCGTGGGGGTTGTTGGAGGAATGCTCGCAGTTGAGGGAACCTCAGAAGAAACTAGTCCATTGGATTCATTACCCATCTATATAGAAGGCTTTACCAATATTGCCTATGTAACTTTAGGAGGGGCGGTACTGGCCTTTGCTATTGCACCACTGCTTAAGAAGTGGATGCATGGGATACATTAACGTGCAAAAATCTTAGACATAAAAAAGCCCTGACGATTAATGCCAGGGCTTTTTTATTTATCTATTCATGATTACATCATGCCGGGCATTCCACCGCCACCCATAGGAGGCATTGGAGGTGCATCTTCTGGCTCTTCTGCAACTACAGCGTCTGTAGTAAGTAGTAAAGCCGAAATAGAGGCTGCATTTTCTAAGGCAAGACGAGTAACTTTAGTTGGATCGATTACACCAGCCTTAATAAGGTTTTCGTACTTATTGTCCTTAGCGTTAAATCCAAAGTCTGCTTTTCCTTCGCGTACCTTTTGAACAACTACCGATCCTTCTAATCCGCAATTCTCAACAATTGTTCTCAAAGGAGCCACAAGTGCTTTCTGTACAATACTTACACCAGTTGCCTGATCTTCGTTCTCTACTTCAACCTTGTCTAGCGCACTCAATGCTCTGATAAAGGCTATTCCACCTCCAGCTACAACACCTTCCTGAACAGCAGCACGCGTTGCGTGTAATGCATCATCTACAAGGTCTTTCTTCTCTTTCATTTCTACCTCAGTAGCAGCACCAATATAAAGGATCGCTACACCGCCAGATAATTTTGCTAAGCGTTCCTGAAGCTTTTCACGATCGTAATCAGAAGTTGTACTCTCAACTTGAGCCTTGATTTGATTCACACGAGCTTCGATATCCTTCTTAGCGCCAGCACCATTAACAATCGTGGTATTATCCTTATCGATATTAATCTTTTCTGCTGAACCAAGATACTCAAGCGTAGCATTTTCTAGCTTATAACCTCTTTCTTCCGATATAACAGTTGCACCGGTAAGTACAGCAATATCTTCAAGCATGGCTTTTCTTCGATCACCAAAACCTGGAGCTTTTACTGCTGCAACTTTAAGAGTTCCTCGAATTTTATTAACCACTAGGGTCGCTAATGCCTCACCATCGATATCTTCTGCAACAATTAATAAAGGCTTTCCTGTTTGAGAAGCTGCTTCTAAAATTGGAAGCAATTCCTTCATGTTAGAAATCTTCTTGTCGTAAATCAATAGGAGTGGAGACTCAAGCTCAGCTTCCATCTTCTCTGTATTGGTTACAAAGTATGGAGAAAGATAACCGCGATCGAATTGCATACCCTCAACAGTTTTAACCTCTGTCTCTGTACCTTTTGCTTCCTCAACCGTGATAACTCCATCCTTACCCACTTTTTCCATCGCATCTGCAATCATCGCACCTACAGTAGGGTCGTTATTCGCAGAAACTGAAGCTACTTGCGCTATTTCTTTTGAGTTTGCAATTGCCTTCGATTGTGATTTAAGGTTCTCAACAACTTTAACCACTGCTTTTTCGATTCCTCTTTTAAGGTCCATAGGGTTGGCACCCGCAGCTACATTCTTAAGTCCAATTGTAAAAATTGCCTGAGCAAGTACGGTAGCCGTTGTGGTTCCGTCTCCAGCATCATCTGCTGTTTTTGAGGCTACTTCCTTAACCAACTGAGCACCCATGTTTTCTACAGGATCCTCTAAATCAATTTCCTTAGCAACAGAAACACCATCTTTTGTTATTGCAGGTGCTCCAAACTTCTTATCAAGGATTACATTTTTCCCTTTTGGTCCAAGGGTAACTTTTACTGCGTTTGCTAAGGCATCAACACCAATTTTAAGTGCATCTTTAGCTTCGCTTTCAAATAATATTCTTTTTGCCATTTTTAATTCTTTTTAATTGGTTAAATAAGTTAAACGATTGCAAAAATATCCGACTCACGCATGATGAGATATTCCACATCATCAACGGTTAGCTCGGTACCAGAATATTTACCGTATAATACGGTATCGCCGGCTTTTACAGTCATTGGCTCATCCTTCTTACCAGCACCTACGGCGACAATCGTTCCACGCATAGGCTTTTCTTTTGCTGTGTCAGGTATAATAATTCCCGAAGCAGTGGTTTCTTCTGCAGCTTCTGGCTGAACAAGCACCCTATCTGCAAGAGGTTTAATTTTCACTTTAGACATTGTGTTTTATTATTAAGTTATAACATAATTTCTTCAAGCCATCCTTATCATTTGTCGTGCCAAAGCCGAAATACTACTAATCCTGACAAACCTTCATCGGTTTTGTAGCCATCTGTCGTGTCAATTCAATATTCAACTGACAAAATTGCAGACCGCAACCATGATATGGCATAAAAAAAGCCGCTCAGTAATAAGCAGCTTATAAAAGGAGTTTGATTTTCTTTAGTTCTGATCCTCGGTTAATCCGTCTAAAGGATCCGCGCCAGTATCGCTTGAGCCACCATCATTTGGGGTAGCAGGTTCTAGCGCTGGGATTTCTTGTTGAACTGGAGCGGCTCGATCTAAGTTAGGGCTTTCTACCTCACCACTACCTGGTCCTTCCATAAGAATATTAACAGCAACACTAAGGACTAATACAGCGATGGCAAAACCCCATGTAAGTCTTTCTAATAAGTCGGAAGTTTTCTTTACACCAATGATGTTACTAGCACCAGATCCGCCAAACTGGCTGGACAACCCACCGCCTTTAGAGTTTTGTGCTAATACCACTAAAACCAATAATACTGCGATGATTAATATTAATACGATAACAAATAACATGTCCTACTTCTTCTTAAGTTCCTCAATTCGAGCTGCAAAGGAAGCCTTTTTTTGTGGAAACTTCCAAATTAATTTCTTATAAATCTCAATAGCTTTCGCCTTCTTCCCCTGGCTAGCAAATATTAAAGCAAGGTTTTCCGAAACAAGATCCTCTTTAAGTTCGCTACTTGCTCTGGACAAATCAGATTGATTATCCGAAGAACTCTTATTTGGTGTAATGGATGGAGAGGTAGCAATGAATTTATCTATTAATTCATCCTTATTCGATTTAGGTGCTCTTTTTATAGGTTTATTTACTCTCGATGCTTCAGGTTTCGTGCTAGGTGCAAC
Organism: uncultured Cyclobacteriaceae bacterium; assembly: GCA_965368405.1. Taxonomy (GTDB): domain Bacteria; phylum Bacteroidota; class Bacteroidia; order Cytophagales; family Cyclobacteriaceae; genus S012-113. Next base: position 16,421 of record CBDUMS010000050.1, on the reverse strand, counting down.
TTTCTTTTCTCGTGCGGTACTCGATTTAGCTATTTTGCTGGCCTTTACCGTTGGTTTTTTTTGAGTTTGAGAGACCTTTTTTTTTGTGGGCTGAATAGAATCCTCCATGCCCATAATCTTAAAGAAATTAGCTTTTGCAATAAGCAATTCATCCAAATTATGAATTACATCATCGCGTAACTCATCACCGTGAATAAGCTTTTCAGCCGGCCGCGCTTTCTTTTTAGATATCTGTTTTTCTCCAGTTTTAGCAGAAGGCGCTATTTGACTTGGCTTAACAGGTTGCTTTTTTACCGTACTTCTACCGCTATCGCTGGGAACTATTCCTGTCTCGATTAATATGCGCAGTACATTGCGATCTGTTGCATAAAAAGCTGCTGTCGATAATTTTTTATGATATTCTGCCTTAGGTCGTTTCGTGCTACTCTTGGCACTTAAAACACGCAATGGTTGGCTGTAGGGGTATTCATGAACTAACTTTTCCAGTTCATTATATGCGCCATCCACCTTGGTGTAATTGCTTACTAGCTTGTTAAAATGCTCTTTATTCACTCCAAAACGTAATAAGTGGATGGTAAAACTATGGAAATTTTACCAATTCGCAACCGAGGCGTTAAATATGTCGAGGATAATTAACTCAAAAATCTCTTCGATAAGTTGATTTTCAACTGCTTCAAGCCCTAGGTCACTATCAAAGTCGGCAAACTGAGAGAAAGATTTTTTAAAACTAAAATCCTCATTTTCAAGATTCACATACTCTACATTAACAGTAATTGTTAATCGCGTGAGGTTGGCAACATCTCTGGTTTGGTCTGATTGTGCTGCTGAAGGCGCGACAGGAGTTAATCTATAGCTAACGACATTGCCTTCCATTTGAAGTTCTCCACCATCTGCTACCTGTGACAAACTGGTGTTCTGCTGAAAATAATCCCTTAATTCATCGGTGAAGGTTATACCCAAGTTAGGCGGGCCATTGCTGGCATCATTAAAGAAGGTTCCAATGGAAATAGTTTCCGCAGTAATGGTAGTTCCTGTAAAACTATATACGCCACAGGACTGCGATATCAACATTAAGAGGAGTAGGGCCCAAGCTTGTTTAATCATCAATTTCATACTGCTTTATTTTTCGATAAAGTGTTCGTTCCGATATCCCCAAATCTTGTGCCGCATATTTGCGCTTATTGCTATTTTTTCTTAAAGCCTTGATAATCAGCTCTTTTTCTTTTTTCTCAATTGAAAGGGAGTCGTCATCTTCATATTCATGGCTAATATCTTCAACGCGATCTAAGGAATAGTCGGCAGTTTCTGCCTTATTGATGTCTAGAATTCTAGGCTTAGTCTCTTCTTCATAAACTGGCTCAACATCTTCTTTTCTTGATTTAAGCAGATGACCATAATCTTCAATTACTGGTTTCTCTATGTCGGGGCGATCTTCATGCGTTAATATATCATGGACCAACTTTTTGAGATCGACAACGTCGCTCTTGAGATCAAATAATACTTTATAAAGTATTTCTCGCTCCGAAAGTTGTTCATCTTTTTCATTCTGATATAGGATGGGAAAACGAGATTCAGATGGAGCAGGCAAGTACTTAGATAATATTTCCGAATCAATCTCTTTGTCCATTTCCAAGACCGAAATCTGTTCGACAATGTTTTTCAGTTGTCTGATATTACCCGGAAAATCAAATTTCATCAGTAATTCTTTCGCATCTTCGGTAAGCTGCACTGGCTTGCTCTTATAAGTATCACTAAAATCAACAGCAAACTTTCTAAAGATTAAAGGTATGTCGGTTCCACGCTGTCTTAATGGCGGCACATATATAGGAACTGTATTTAACCGATAGTACAAGTCTGTTCTGAACTTACCCTTATTTATTGCTTCTTCTAAAGCAACATTAGTAGCGGTTACTACGCGTACATTGGTCTTTTGAACTTTCGAAGACCCAACTTTTAAAAATTCACCCTGCTCTAAAACTCTGAGTAATCTTGCTTGGGTGTTAAGGGGTAACTCTGCAACCTCATCAAGAAAAATGGTGCCCTTATCGGTAACCTCGAAATAACCTTTACGCATATCTTGGGCTCCGGTGAAAGACCCTTTTTCATGGCCAAAAAGTTCGGAATCGATGGTGCCTTCTGGAATCGCGCCACAGTTAACCGCGATAAAAGGGCCGTGTTTACGTGCACTTAGTTGATGGATAATCTTTGAAAAAGACTCCTTACCACTACCTGATTCTCCTGTAATGAGAACAGTCATATCAGTCGGTGCAACCTGAATGGCTACATTTATGGCATGGTTGAGTAAGGGAGAATTGCCAATTATTCCAAACCTTTGTTTAACCCGTAAAACTTCAGCTTCGTTCATAATTTAATCGATTACATTGCCCGTAAGTGTTGCAGCAGTACAATTCTCGACCTTAACATTTACATAATCACCCGGTTTGTGATTTCCAGCCGGGAAGACAACAACTTTATTAGCACTATTTCTGCCTTGTAAATGCTCCTTCGATCTCTTAGAATAGCCTTCAATTAAGATTTGATGAACCTTACCCAGGTCAAGCTTATTTCTTCTTAACGATATTTCCTGTTGCTTAGCAATCACCTCGCTTAGCCGGCGTTTTTTAATTTCTAAAGGAATGTCGTCTTCATATTTCTTTGCGGCAAGTGTTCCCGGTCGTTCAGAATAAAAGAACATATAAGAGAAATCGTATTGCACATAGTCCATTAAAGTAAGCGTGTCCTTATGTTCGGACTCGGTTTCAGAGCAAAATCCTGTTATCATATCCGAAGAAATTCCACATTCTTCACCCAAGATTTCCCGAATTGCGTCTACACGATTAATATACCATTCTCTCGAGTAGGTTCTATTCATTAGCGATAAAACTCTGCTATTTCCCGACTGTGCTGGTAAATGAATGTACTTACAAATGTTGTCGTATTTTTTCATCACATGGAGTACCTCATCAGTGATATCCTTAGGATGTGATGTCGAAAACCTAACCCGCAAGTCAGGATTTACTTTTGCTGTCAGTTCAAGCAACTGAGAGAAATTAATGTACTCTGCTGTCTGCGCTTTTTCTATTTGTGCCTTTCCTTTTAGACTCGAATCAGGAGACCATTTGTACGAATCGACATTTTGGCCGAGCAAGGTAACTTCTCTGTAGCCTTGGTTAAATAATTCTTCGGCTTCTTTAATAATCGAGTAAGGGTCGCGACTACGTTCTCTGCCACGTGTAAACGGCACCACACAGAAGGAGCACATATTGTCACAACCACGCATTATCGAAATAAAGGCGGTCACTCCATTAGAATTTAATCTAACCGGGCTAATGTCTGCGTAAGTTTCCTCACGAGAAAGAAAAGTGTTTACTGCTTTTTGGCCAGAATCAACCTGATCTACCAAATCAGGAAGGTCTCTATAGGAATCCGGGCCTGCAACAAGATCAACAATTTTTTCTTCTTCTAAGAGCTGTTCCTTTAACCTTTCGGCCATGCAACCTAAAACTCCCACCACAACTTCTGGATTGTGTTTTTTAACAGTATTGAACTGCTTTAACCTATTGCGGACGGTTTGTTCTGCCTTTTCACGTATGGAGCAGGTATTAACCAAAATTACATCTGCTTCTTCAAAATTATTGGTCGACTGATAACCCTTATCTGTTAGAATAGAAGAGACTATTTCGCTATCCGAAAAATTCATCTGACAGCCATAACTCTCTATGTACAATTTTTTGCCATTCGAGATAGATGCATCTTTGATCATTTCAACTTCTGCCTCGTTCACTTCCCGATCTTTAATTATCTCTATGTCTTTTATCAAATCTCCCACTTATTTCTATTTTTGGACGGCAAAGATAAAATAATCTGCCGCACTTTATGACATTATGTCAGTACTTTTCTGACTATTGACGTCTTAATAAGAGAAATATTTTATAAAAATTGGTTTATGGCACTAATAAGAGAAGTTAAAGGTAAGTCACCAGTGTATGGAGAGGGTTGTTTTTTTGCTGAGAATGCAACGATAGTCGGTGAAGTACACATGGGCAAAAACTGCAGTGTTTGGTTTAACGCCGTTGTGCGGGGAGATGTAAATTCGATTGAAATTGGTGATAATACCAACATTCAAGATGGTGCTGTTATTCATTGCACCTATAAAACAGCAGCAACGATTATCGGTAGTAACGTAAGTATTGGCCATAACGCAATTGTACATGGATGTACGCTAAAAGACGATGTATTAATAGGTATGGGAGCAATTGTTATGGACCACGCAATTATTAAATCGGGATCGATCATTGCGGCCGGAGCCGTTGTATTGGAGGGAACAATTGTCGAAGAAAACTCTATTTATGCGGGTGTTCCAGCAAAAAAAGTAAAAACTGTAGATTCAAAGCGGAGCGATGTATTTGCAAGAACGGCGAAAAATTATATTATGTACGCAGACTGGTTCAGAAATGAATAATTTTCTGATTTCAGGATAATTGGTGAATCGGCTTTAATAGTGTTTCTTTGTCGCTTTGTTAATTTAAACTTACTGAAGTGAAAAATCTATCTCTTGTTCTCAATATTGTATTGGTAATTGCTGTTGGTTATTTATATATTGATGAATTTACAGAGTCAAACGATAGTAATACAGTTGACAATCCAGGGAGCTCCGAAATATATAGCGGTAACCTAGCGTATGTTAACTCAGACAGCCTGTTGGCCAATTATAACTACTATGAAGAAGTGGCTACTGCCTTAGCGCAAAAGCAAGATAAACTTCAGACGGAGTATATTCGACGAGCCGAAGCTTTACAGAAGCAATTAGAAGATTTTCAGCGAACCTATACGAATATGACAGTACCTCAAGCACGAGCGGTTGAGGAGAACCTTATGCAGAGAAGGCAGAGCCTGGGGCAATATCAGGAGTCTATTTCTCAGGAATTAATGCAAGAAGAAGCAGCTATCACTCAAAAACTTTACGAAAATCTCTCGAATTACCTTAAAGAGTATGGTGAGGAAAATAATCTACAAATCGTATTTACCTATACGGCCGGTAGTGGCTTACTCTATGCAAATGACGCGCTCGATATTACAGATCAGGTTATAGAGGCCTTAAATCTGGAGTATGCGCAAGGTAATAACACTACACCATCAGATTCTACCAGTGCAAAGTAGATCGCTTAATATAATAGGTTGATTATTTGTTATAGTGGCCAATCATTAGTTTATTTAGGTTTATAATGTTCATTACAGAATGTTAAAACTGATCTATGCAGCCCTGAATGTTCGAGAAGATGAACAAGAGCGAGCTTTGCTTCTCCTGGGATTTGGATTCTTCATGGGTATTTTTTTAGCAACCTTTCAGCTGGTAAGCGAAACACAGCTTATTACCCAGGCGGGCTCAGAGGAAGATAGTGCAGAAGTAATTCGGCAAGGTCTTTTCGCTGCAGCAATTTTAGGGGTAATAAGTACAGCGCTATTCGCCTACTTCCAGAATAAAATTTCCTTTGGAATATTTTCGGTAATCAATCTCTTCCTGATATTTATTACGGTAGTAACTTTTTATTTATTATTCAGGTTTTTACCTCAGGAATACATCAAAATACTATCTTTTATTCAATTTGCCTTTCTCGGGCCTGTAGTCGCCGTTTTCTTATTAGGTTTTTGGGGCGTTTTTGGTAGGTTATTCGACCTCAGGCAGTCTAAACGAATTATTGGAGGTATCGATACAGGGCAACTCCTTGCTGCTATTTTAACATTCTTTACCATTGGTTTAGGGGTTGGGGCCCTTGAAACATACAATTTGCTTATTGTAAGTGCTTTAGCGGTATTAGGAGCGATGGGTTTTTTACTGGTTATTGTAAATAAATATAAACTGGGTCAGGCCACTGCTGGTTATCAGCAATCGACTCATGTTAAACTTAAAGACATGCTCGGCAGTAAGTATGTTGTTCTGCTGGCCGTTTTTATATCCTTTTCGATTTTCGCTTACTTGCTTGTGGAAAATAGTTACCTGGCAGCTCTTTCGAGGCAATACCCAATTGAGGAAGAGGATAGTTTAAGACAGTTTTTGGGCTGGTTTAGTGGCACCATTCTTATTCTAAGTTTTATTTTTCAGACTTTCTTCAACGATCGTATCATTGCTGAATATGGACTACGCGTTGCATTAACTATACTTCCCGTTATCCTTGGCATATTAACCATTGCCGTGATAGTGGTGGGGAACCTAGCCGGCCAAAGCGATTTGAATGGCACTTTTGTGCTGTTCTTTTTATTCGTGGCACTCAGTAAGCTCTTTATTACATTCCTGCGCGATGCCCTCGAAAACCCTGCTTTTAAGCTTTATTTCATGACCCTAGACAATAAGATTAGGTTTGATATCCAAGCAAAAATTGAAGGAGTTGTGGTAGAGTCAGCCAAAGTAATTGTAGGTGGATTGATTATCGCGCTGGGCCTACTTACCTTCTTTGATATAATTCATTATTACTATATTCTAATCTTCGTGATCGCTGGCTGGATTTACCTGGCGGGCCAGCTTTACGCTGAATATCGAAATAGAATTCGCGATAAACTCGAGAATCAGGATATTTCGGTTGATGAGATGGACCTGGTTCAAGATGCTGTTATAACGAGTATTCAGCATAATCTGAATCATGAAAAGCCAGAAACGGCGTTGTTCTCTTTTAAACTATTGGAGAAGATCAATCCAGTCTATGTTGCTCCATCTATTAACACCTTGATGCGCCACGACAACCAGGCTGTTAGAGATTTTGCGCAGCACACTATGAATGCCGTTAGAGGTGTTTCGGTTTCTGATCGTTACATTTTATCTGCAACCACGGATGAAGGCAAGGAAAACCGAATCCAGCTTTCACGAACTGATATAGACTATCTATTGCGAAAAGGGGAGGTGTCAAAAAGGCGACTTGCTTATTTATGTCGATCCGAAGACGCCCAAGACCGACAATACGGTTCAGAACTTATTGGTAATTTGACGGGTGCTGATACCTTGTCATACCTCATAGAACTTCTTCAGGATATCGATCGTAATGTGCGGATTGCAGCTATCACCGCGGCAACAAAACGCAATAATCCAGAAATAATTAACGGGCTTATATCGAACCTCTCCAATACTTCATACTCTAACTTAGCAAAAAGTGCGCTATTTGTAATTGGTCGTGAAGCACTTCCTGTTCTTGATAACGCCTTTTATAAGGCTGGTCAGGATAATCAAACAATGCTGCGGATTGTACAAATAGTGGGCAGAATCGGAGGAAAAACAGCTCAGGAGATGCTGTGGAATAAGATTGACTATCCTGACCGATTGATCAGTTCACAGGTTTTGGAGTCATTAAGTGAGACCGGATTTAAAGCCAGTTTAACTCAGATAACAAGAATAAAGTTTGCCATTGAAGGGAATATTAGTGATATCGCATGGAATATTGCCGCGTATACAGAAGTGCCGGATAATAGAAGCTATAGGCAGCTTAAGCAGGCTATTAAAGAGGAGAATACCCATGATATTTGGCATATATACACCCTGTTGTCTATGCTATACGATGCGAAATCAATCTATTTGATTAAGCAGAATCTTGAGAGTGGTACGAATGAAGGTATTACCTACGCCATCGAATTACTCGATGTATTATTAGCAGAAGACCTAAAGATGAAAATCATACCTATTCTGGATGAAATCTCGGATTTGGAAAAAATAAGGAAGCTTCAAGTTTATTATCCTCGAACAAAACTTTCAACGCAACTAACGCTTAAATTTTTGATCAACCGAGACTTTACGCAGAGTAATCGTTGGACTAAAGCATGTGCTCTATACCAAATCGGACGTTTAAAAATAGCAGATTTCAAATATGATCTAATTGCAAACCTCTTTAATCCAGATCAAATGGTTCGTGAAATGGCTGCATGGGGCTTACATACCATCGATCCGAAATTGTATTTTGAGCATATTAGTAGGCTTGGTCCAGAAACGAAACAGGAGATGGACGCATTAATTCTCAACGCGTCAGAAGAAATCGGAGATGGAAATCTAATCTTCGAGAAAGTGAGATTCTTACAGTCTATGAAGGTGTTTAATCAAATATCAGGACTATTATTATCCTACCTTTCCGATGATATTATCATCCATAGATTGTTGGAGGGAGAGACCTTAAATCTTGGTGGAGAGTACGCTAAATATTTTATTATCGTTCGCTCGGGGAATGGTAATTTATATCAAGATGGTGAACAGGTAAGAACACTTGAGGCTAAGAAGTTTGTAGGTGAAAAGTTTGATAATCAGGAAGATAGTGCTTCTCATATAATTGTAGCATTGGAAGAAACACAACTTTATTTGATAAGTAAGGACCGATATTATGAGCTATTATCTGACAACTTACTCTTTGCTCAATCGGTAATTCGTCACATGACCGCTTAATATTACATGCTTGAATGTTGTATTTTTCCAATAAATTATGATTTTTTAATTAGTTTAGTGTTGAAAAAGCTATTATATTTCGCTGTTTTTAATGCTAAAGGCCACACAATTTTTACACTACTAGGATACCAATTTGCTTAACTACGAGATAAATAGTGCTGAAAAGGAGTATAATCTTCTTGACAAAGAGCTGCACGGCGGTAACCCTAGCCTAAACCCATTTCCTGGTCTACGACCCTTTGGGGTTGATGAGTGTCATCTTTTCTTTGGACGAGAGAGTCAAGTTGACGAAGTGCTGGTACGACTGGCAGAAAATCGATTTATCACTTTATTAGGTTATTCTGGAAGCGGTAAATCTTCCCTCATGTATTGTGGCATTATTCCAATCCTCTATGGTGGTTTTATGACCGACACCGGGGCAGACTGGCGGATTGTGGTTTCCAGACCTGGCTATTCACCACTAGATAATCTAGCAGAAGCCCTAATTCAGCACGACCCTGCTTATTCAGAGGCAAGCGAAGAGGATCGCCTAATCAAGCGTACTGTCGCTAGCGCAATACTTAGAGGCGGATCATCGGGACTAATAGATATTGCAAAGCAATACAAGACATTAACCGGCGACAATCTTTTTATCCTTATCGATCAGTTCGAGGAAGTTTTTCGCTTTCGGGATTCAGATGAAGAAAACGCTGATGAAGCCGCGGCCTTTATAAGACTGCTCTTGGAGGCTGTTGAGAGTGACGACGTACCAATTTATGTTGCACTAACAATGCGCTCTGATTTTATTGGAGAAAGTGCCCATTACCCAGGATTGACAAACCTAATTAACAAGAGTAATTATGTGATCCCTCAAATGACCCGTGAGCAGAAGCGTATGGCGGTAGAGGGGCCAGTAGCTGTTGGTGGTGGTAGAATTGCACCGAGATTGGTGAAGCGCGTCCTCAAAGAAATCGGGGCTAATCAGGACCAGCTGCCTATTATGCAACACGCACTGATGCGTACCTGGGACTATTGGGTTGAAAACAGGGAGCCAGGAGAAGAAATAGATTTTAGGCACTATAATGCCGTTGGTAGAATAGGAGAAGCCCTATCGCAGCATGCCGATGAAGCTTATGAACAGCTCTCTACAAATCATAAACATGTTGCACAAGTCCTGTTTAAAAGGCTTACCGAAAAAGGGTCGGAGTCTTATGGCATTCGTAGGCCTGCATCGGTAAGAGAAGTAGCTAGAATAGCCGCAGTAGATGAATCGATGGTAATTGAAGTGGTTGAACATTTTCGTCAACCAGGCCTTTCTTTACTGATGCCACCAAGTGGTGTTGAATTATATGCTGATTCGATCATTGAGATATCGCATGAGTCTTTAATGCGAATTTGGACGCGATTAAAAAACTGGGTTGAGGAAGAAAGCGAATCGGCTGATATGTATTTACGTATCTCAGAAGCCGCTTCATTATATCAAATTGGAAGAACCGGCTTGTGGCGGCCACCCGATTTGCAATTAGCGCTTAATTGGCAGAAAAAGCAAAGACCTACAAGATATTGGGCACAACGTTACGACGAAGCTTTCGAACGGGCTATTGTCTTTTTGGATACCAGTCGTATTACCTATGAGTCGGAACAAGAAAACCAGGAGCTCCTTCAGAAGAGAATCCTGCGCCGAACTCGGTTGTTTGCAGCAATCTTAGGGGTAGCCGCTATCATCGCGATTTTATTCGGTATCCTTACGCTGTTAAGTCGAATAGAGGTACAACAGCAGTATGCAGAAGCACAAGCGCAAAAGTTAGCTGCTGAAGAAGCTCGTGCTACAGCAGTTAAAGAAAGAAATGCTGCTAATGATGCCAGGGACGCCGCTAAGAGTAGTGAAGAACGAGCTAAACAAGCCCAAAAAGAAACAGAGGAAGCTAATGTGGAGCTCACGAAAGCGCTGGAGAATGAACAGATAGCCCTGCAAAAGGCGGTTGAGGCTACAAATCTTGCTGAAAACAAGACTATAGAAGCTGTAGCTGCAACGGCTGAAGCATTAAAACAAAAGGCGAGGGCGGAACAACAAACCGAGTTGGCTAACCAGCGCCTAATGAACTCAATTGCCGCAGCTCTGGCGGGTAAATCCCTCCGAGAGCGTAATGAAGAACTTAGAGGACTAATGGCCCAGCAGGCCTATGCTTATAACGTGGAATTTCAAGGTAAAGAGTTTGATAACTTAATTTATGATGCCTTGTACTTTGCCCTTGAAACATTTAATGGTTCGGATTATAATATGTTTAAAACAAATAATTCCGAGGCGATTAAGTCAGTTGAATTTAGTGGTATGGGCGGAGATTTCTATACTACAGGATCCGATGGCCATATCTATAAATGGGACTTATTTAATACGGCCACAGAGCCAATAATTATCGCTGAGAGCAATAATGCCCATGCTAATCGCGAAATTCGAATAAGTCCTGACGAACGTTTTCTGGTTAGTACCAGTGATTCTGCGGCAATTAAATTATTCGATCTCCAAAATCTTGCTGCTCCACCTAGGATTATAAATAACCATAAAGGGTTCGTGCGTGATATTGAATTTATGCCGGATAATTCAGGCATTATTACTCTTGGATTCGATGGTAATATCTATTTCTATGACTACAATAGGAGCAGATTACTCAAAAAGGCAGAAAATTCTATTCGGGAGATCAAGATAAGTCCAGATAATCGTGGAATTTATGCGGGAACGGCCGAGGGTAAAATCTTATATCTACCATTGTCTGATATGAGCGAAAATCTTGTTTTTGAATCTGACCTTATTAATATGGTCACCAGTTTAGAACTCAGTCCCGATGGTACTTACTTGGCCTACGGTGGTATTGGAGGTAATGCTATTTTGTTTGATTTGGTAGATAAGAGTCTTGTGCAGGAGCTATTTGGCCATACCGCAAGGATTAGTGACATCGATTTTTCAAGCGATGGATCAAGAATTGTTACAGCCAGTTGGGACGGAACAGTTCAAATGTGGAATATGGAGAATCTAGATGATTTACCTTATTACTTTACTGAAAACGGTGACACTTATGTTTGGGATGTAGATTTTAGCCCAGACAATAATTATATAGTGTTAAGCACTCGAGAGGGGCATTTGAAAAAGTGGCCAGTTAAAAACGAAATTCTTGCTTCACAAATTTGTCAGTACCTTACTCGGAATATGACTCAAGAAGAGTGGGATCGATATGTAAGTGAAGAAGTGGAGTATGAGACTACATGTGATAATATTGTAAAAGAAGGTAATAGTTAATTGAAGGTGAGTCGATATTTTTTAGTATTCATATTTTTCCTAGGATCATCACAAATTGCATTTGCGCAGTGTGAGGATGCATTAATAGATGCAAGAGCAAGCTTCGAGTCTGGGAATGTCGAGCGAATCCCTTCCAGCTTATTTAATTGTCTTGATCAACTTACTAAAGCCGACCAGGTAGAAGCTTATAAATTATTAAGTATTAGCTATCTCTACATGGATGATCCCATTGGTGCCGAAAATAGTTTCCTGGCATTATTGGAGGTGGATCCGGAATTCAAGGTAAGTCCATCGGATCCGATCGAGTTAGTTTATCTCAGCAGACAGTATATAACAACACCCATTACCAGTTATGCCTTAAAATTGGGCGGTAATATTTCTACAGTTACCGTTCTTAATCAAAATTCTATAGAAGCTAGTCCTACCGACATTAAGTATAAGCCTCGGGGTGGATTTAATCTTCAGGGCGCTTTTAATCTTCATTTTAATAAGGTGGTAAGCCTGATGGTAGAACTTGAGTTAAGTTCATGGAGCTATAATAAAGAGTTCAGGGGTTTTCAATTAAGTGAAGGACAGACTTTTAATTCTATCCGTACGAATTTCCAAGCTAGTATCCCTATTGGTCTTAAACTAAAATATCCTGGAGAAAAGACTTTTCCCTATATCTATGGAGGATATAGCCCTTCTTACGCACTTTTGGCCTTTGCTAGCGATGAACGAAACCCTGACAGTAGTCCGCCTATCACGGCGAACAACCTTAATTTATTACCTCAAGTTAACCAGTTCAATCATTCAATTATAGTAGGTGCCGGCCTTGAAAAGCGAATTGGTCAGAGGTTTGGATACCATTATTTACTTTTTGACATTCGGTATCGTATAGGTATGACGAATATTACAAACGAGAAAACGCAGTTTGATACATCGAACCCTGATAATGTAAGGCATTTATATGAGTTTGGTCAGGTAGATGATGATTATCGGTGGAACAGTCTTGAGTTTAGTTTGGGTTATGTTTGGCCTAACTATAAACCTCGTTCTAAGAACTCTGTTACAATCCAAACAGTCGTAAAAAAATGGTTTACTAAAAAAGACAAAGGCAGTGAATAGAGTTCTGTTTTACATAGTAACAATAGTAATAGTGGCACAGCTCGGTTGTGACACAAAAGATAATATACAGCCTCGTAATGAAGATTTTTTCGTTAAGATGTATGATGGAATTCAAGCGGGCAACCAATATGGTGCGGATATTATTGAGACATCGGATGGTGGTCTCCTGATTGCGGGCACTGGTGGGGAGTATCCCGCTGCCAATGCTGAAATTCTTCTAATAAAGACAAATGCTAAAGGGGATATTGTATGGAAATTCGGAGCTAGTCAGTTCTTTGGACCCAATGTTTCATCTGAAGCAAAATCGCTTATTGAAGTGCAAGATGGATATATTGTCGGCGGTAATATTTATGATGGAACAAATCGTGGCATCCTGTTGAAAATAGGCGAGGGGCCAGGTACTGGAATAGACACAGCAATGATACGAACTTTAAATAGTACATCCTCCGCAGAAGATTATGGCAACACCTTAAAGAAAATTAGTCTTGGAAATGCCGGTGTAATGGTTGCAGGTGAAACAGAGGAGGGCGGGCGTCTTGGTATTAATGGTTACCTCAGTTTTTATAGTACTGATTTGACGAACATACCTATTCCCGGTTCCACTAATCCGATTGTGTTCTTTGGGGGTGCTTTCGATGACTTTGTTACAGGGGGGTATGAGGTAGCTAACCCAGCTGAGTCCGTAGGCAGTGATGCATCGAGGTACCTGGTTTTTGGGTATTCGCAAGATGCATCTAATCCAGGAAATGGATTAGAATTTTATTGTTATGGTTTTCAAGATGATATTGCCGCAATTGCACCTGTTTCTTCATTTAACCCTGAACCTGGAGATCAAATTGCTCATAATTCAACACGGTTTTCTGATAACTTTTTTGTGATTGGTCAATCTGAGAGTCTGGATACCTACATTGCAGAATGGAAATTTAACGGTACAGTATCACCAAATTGGACTGTACGAAGGCCAGCTACGATTAATACAGGGATAACTAGTATTGGCAAAGGTATTGCCATCAGAAATCTAAACGATATTACTATGGTATCTGATCAGATATATAATCCGGGAGAGCAATCTGATATTCAACTTGCTAAGCTTAGTGCTGATCTGAGGCCAAGTAACGCTTTCGATACACGAAATTTTGGCACAACTACATCAACCTATACATCGGCAAACATTATCGTACTTCAAAATGGATCTTTAGTCATTATTGGTACTGCCGACCTGGACCCAATCAAGAAGATTTTGGTAATAAAAACGGGCCCGAACGGGGAAATGAGTTTTTAATTGAATATTAATATTTTTTTTTGCCTGTTTTTAATAAGATTTAGCGGTTACTTTTTATATTTTTAACGCATTAGATAGAAATAACGATACCCTTTTTTGAAGCGCATACCTCACCTTAACACATCTAAGTTTGCACTGCTAGGAGCTTTATGCCTTCTGCTGAGCAGCAGTATGGTGTATAGCCAATGGCTGCCGGGGTACCAATATCGAAAGGAAGTTGAAATATTAGATGCTCAAATCATCGGGGGGCCACATTCGGCAATGCCTGTATTAATTGAACTATCTACAGACGCTGATCTCATTGCAAGAGCGCAGGCTAATGGATTCGATATTGCCTGGACTGACGATGACGGAGAATCGCCATTAGATTTTGAACTTGTTAGCTATTCAGGGGGTGATTATCTGGGCTGGGTTGCTGTAGATTTACCGGCATCAGGTGATAAAACCATCTATATGTACTACGGGGCAGTATCAACGATAACAACGGACCCGTCTTCAACTGCTACCTGGGATTCTAATTATCAAGCAGTTCTCCACCTTCAAGAATCTGGAAATGGATCGGCTGATGAGTATAATGATGCCACTGGCAATGGTATTCATGGTAGAGGAGGGTCTTTTTTCCAAACGCCTACACAGACTGCTGGGAAATTTGGATTTGCTCAAGATTTTGATGATGGAGGAACACAAGATTATATTTCTGTAAACGCACTTGTAGACGCCAGTTGGACACAGTTAACCGCTGAGATCTGGGTAAACGCAGATGATATGGGAGATGATAGGATCTGGGGAAAAAATTGGGGAACAAGTCCATCCACTGATCAGACCTGGCTGCTAAGGAAAAACGCTGGAGGTATGGGGGTAAGGATGAGGACAGATATTGATGATGAACCTGGCTTTGATCCATTTTCCTACTCTACTGGTACTTGGTATCATTTTGTAGTGACTTGGGATGCAGCATCTAATGAGTTAAAAGTCTTCATTAATGGAACACAGAGTGGTGCTACCCAAACCTTAAACGGCAGTAATTTGTATGCAACCCCGCCATTAGATGAACTGATTATTGGTAATTCGTACAGTATCGATCGTGGATTTGATGGAAAAATACAGGAGGCACGTGTATCTGATGTGCTTCGATCTCCTAATTGGATTCAAACAGAATATAATAGTCAAAATAACCCTAGCCCGGGTGGAGGATTTTATACTCTTGGTATAGAGGACGCAACATGTGCTACACTGCCTACAATTAGTGGTTCCCCTGCTGCCTCAAATTTATGTTCTTTAGATTTAGTTGATATAAGCATGGGGGGTACTGCCACCCAATATGATTATAGTGTTGTCTATTCTGCTAATGTATCGGGTTCGGGGCCTGGTTCTGGATCGGGTGTTGCTATTGGAACTAACTTACAAGAAACGTTAACTTATACAGGAACTACTACAGGTACAGCTACATATACACTTGTGCCTGATGATGGGACTTGCAAAGGAGACCCTGAAGTTGTGGTGATAACGGTTAACCCGCTCCCTTCAGATTTAGGTGTAACTGCTACCACTGCTACATCGATCTGCGATTCCGAAACTGTTACCCTACGTATTTCAACCAGTGATGCTGGAGTTAATTATGAAGTCCAAGATCAGGCCAACAACCCCGTAAGTAGTGTACTTGGAGGAACAGGTAGTAATCTCGACATTACCACTAACGCTCTAACAACTTCTGTCACCAGTCTTAAGGTTGTAGGAACATATCCAAGTTCGAACTGTTCGCTGACGATGACTAATACGGTTGGTGTAACAGTGAATCCCTTACCAACTTTGGTGATCACTAACCCCGCAGATGTATGTTCACCATCTACAGTGGATTTAACGGCCGCGGCAGTAACGGCTGGCTCGACCGCTAGCTTGACCTTTACTTATTGGACCGATGCAGCTGCAACCATGGCCTATGGGACCCCAACCTTAGCAACTGCAGGTACTTACTATATTAAAGGTACAACAGCAGCGAGCTGTGAAGATATTCAACCGGTTGTTGTTGTAGTAAACCCAACGCCCACAATTGTTGTCACGGCGACAGACATTAGTTGTAATGGTTCTACTGATGGCACGGTTACGGGTGTAGGGTCAGGCGGCTCGGGTGCATTGGTTTATGATTTAGAGGATGGAGTGGGAGTGCCAATAGCTGGCAATACCACGGGCGATGCGAGTGGTTTATATACAGGGGTAAGCGCGGGTACTTACCGTGTACGAGTCACGGATGTAAACTCATGTACGACCTTTAGTAGTAATGTAATAGTTACCGAGCCTCCGGTATTGGTGAACACGCAGAGTGTGGATGTAACCTTAGCTTG
>CBDUMS010000049.1:0-27049 GCA_965368405.1 uncultured Cyclobacteriaceae bacterium | reverse complement strand
TTTCCTTTGGCTTTAATGGTTACCGGTAAATCTGTTCCTGCAGGTATGACCGACGGAATTGTTACTGACTGAATCAACGGTAATAGATTACCTTCTGGATCAAAAGGTGTTGGCCCACCAGAAGGTCCCATGTCTTCTGTAGTTAAATTAAGAGGGGCTGTTGATAGCGCAGGAGAACCTGCCTGTAACGTAAAATCATGTGAATCACTCCAATTTCTTGTTATTGGAACATCAGTGAAAAGGGGATCCATGTTTTCTATATTTCCAGAAATGGTGCCATTGCTCCCTGCTCCAGCTCCAAAAACTAGCCCTGATGAACCAAAACTTATATTATTAGTCCAAACATTACCATCTGAGGTTGATTGCAGGGTAAGATTGGTGCCATAGAATATATTGTGATCGAAGGTATTATTATCCAGTTCTGCATCAATCCCTCTATTATCACTAATAAAAGTGTTATAGGTTATCATAGCACCTGTTACTCGCATTGATGGCGCGGTACAACATGAGGTAAAAATAATGTTATTGGTTATAGTCACATTCGAAGTAACGTATAATAAAAAACTGGTCGCTACTCCTCCATTCCCCTCAACAATATTATTTCGTGCCAATAGATTATTCAATGTTACGCCATTAGCGCTAGCCATCTCAACTCTACCAAATCTTGAGTTTTCTATAGTGATATTAGATAATGTAACACCGCTCAATGATATCCCAACATCAATGTCACCTTCAACAATTAAGCCGGACAGTGTCACATTAGACGAATTAAGATTAATTTGATTTAATACCGACTTATTGGCAAGGTCTTTAGTTGGTCGAAAACCAATTCCGAATATGGTGAGCTCTTTTGAAATAGTCATAGTCCCATACGAAACCTGACTAGGAACCACATAAATTATATCACCATTGACTGCGGCCGCATGAGCGTCTTGTAAAGCCGTGGCCCCAGTAAACACATTAACCCCCGACCCAGCTCCCGGATTATTATTGGCAACAAGCAAGTTTTGAGATATTACAATAAACGGAGTCGTTATTAAAACTAGGCAGACCATTATTAACTTTTTCATATTGCTATTCTTTAATTAGAAATATCGCTGAAAGACATCTTGTGCTCCAAATAGAGCTAAATCGACGCTCAGCATAAACTCATGCGTTGTATACTGTCCAAACCCATCAAAGGCCTGATACTCAAAATTATACCCGAAGCGATATGCGTTTAGGTAATCTATTTGAAAGACAAGCCCTACGGAATCAAAATTTCTTGTATAAGCCCCTGTCCAGAATATATTATTAATTAAGAGCAGTGCCGAAACGTCATAAGATATAGGAGCCCCTTCAACAGATCGAAGTAAAGCTCCCGGTTTTAGTTTAAGAACACTATTGAGCTGAAGGATATAAGAAAAGGAACCATAAAAATGCCTTCGATACCGCAGATTTGAAGTAGCCCCATCGGAGAAATCCGTATTTAATAATCGAGGTGCAGAAAGGCCTATAAACATCTTATCGCTCATAAACGCCATGCCAGCTCCTATATTGGGCTGCGAACTAGAAATTCCGCTTGAGTTAAATGCTGGATCACCGGCTGATCGCAAACGCAAGTCACTAAAGTTGTAATTCACATTAATCAAACCACCTTGCATCCCAAATGCAAATACTTTATCGGCCCAAAAGATTTTATAGGACCCAGAAACATGAAACTCAAAATTATTAGCCACCCCTAATTTGTCTTGAACAAAGAGTGCTCCTAAGCCGACCTTATTATTAACAAGAGAGGTTTGCAAGCCAAGAGAATTGGTTAAAGGGTTTCCATCAACACCACCTAGCCATTGAAGGCGAGAGATGGCCGTTACATTGGTATTATTATTAATTCCTGTGTAAGCAGGATTGATAACTTGCTGATTAAAAAGGTATTGAGAGTAGAGTGGGTCTTGTTGTGCGTAACTGTAAAAAGAAAGAAAACTTCCCGCAAATATTGCAACTGTAATGAGCACAAATTTCCGCATGATAGGAAAGTTATAAATAATATCATTTAAATCCTAGAAAATGGCTGATCTAATGTTGCAACAACGAGAGCAAAATCACAGCCTTTAGAGGTCAAGAATATTAGGTTTTATGTAATTCAGGTTACTAAAGAAACTTTTATATACCCATTACTTTGCAATAAGATTTAAGACAAAATTAGAACTCGATGAATATTGAAATTAAGTTTGAAAACGGAAGAATCGTGCCCTATTTAGGTACTCAGGAGATTACTATGGACGTGTCTCCTTTTCTGATCTTCTTAGCAACAGCAGGAATGTGTTCCGCTGTTTTTGTGCAAGCCTTTATGCAACAGCGAGGGCTATCGTTGGATGGATTACGTATTATTCAAAAAATGAATTATGACCAATTTACAAACCAAGTAGAGGACATCGATATTCATATAGAATTACCATCTGATTTTCCGGAAAAGTACAAAGCCGCAATTGTTAATGTGGTAAACCAGTGTCCCGTAAAGCAACACTTATTAAAACCACCCAGCTTTAACGTGGTACCATCAATTGCAGCAGTAAAACCTAGTATGGTCTAGGATATTAGAGTTTCAGTATCGACTCAAAAAAGGTCATTCCTTTCCCTTTATCCTTTACAGCGAGAATAGGGATGGGCGAATGTGCGATTAGGTCTTCGGTAATACTGCCCATTAAAACACCTGCACCAGCATCACGACCTCTGGCTCCAACCACGATTAAATCACCTTTTTGGTCTTTAATCTCTTGAAGAATACCATGGGCTAGGTGTTCGTCATGGCCGATGTGAAAGATTAATTCTAAACCCTTGAAATCAATGTCATCAATAAAGTACTCATATTCTTCTTGGGCATTCTTTTTCATAATCTCACAAAACTCATCTTCGCACTTACCTGTTTTGGAATAACCAGAAGGAAGCTTGAACAAATGCAGTAAGGTAATCTTATAGAGACCAACGGATATCGCTAAGGTTACAGCCTCTTCTACAGCATCCTTTGCGTGGTGCGAAAAATCAATTGGAACAATTATACTTGTAATTTTAGGCTTCGCATCTTCGGGTACGATTAATATCGAGCAAGGTGCTTTTCTAGCCAGTTTAATAGGTAATTTACGAGATACCGTTGAATGCGGCTCTCTCCCTACAATCATCAAATCGATATTATGGTCCTTGATTTGACCTAGTAGAAATCTAAGTTGATGCCCCTCTTTTATTAGGAGTTCCATCTTGGTTCCCGGGTTACCTCGATACTTCGCTTTTAGTAATTTTTGAATTATTTCTTTAGCAACTTCCTCTTGTGTTGGAAGTAGAACATCATCGTCCATAGGAAGTTCTTCCCTCGCATGTAAATGCGATTGAACGTGTGAGAAATATAATTCAGTAGACTGGGTAAGATGGCTCAGCATAGAGGTAAACTCTACTACTGCGGTATCGGCATGATCCAGGTTGAGCTCGGCAAGAATATGTTTAAAACGATACATATGTTTCGATTTACGCTGTTTATTTCGTTCTTGCCCAACGACATCTCTAAGTACATCATAAAGTTACGACTCAAATCTTACTTACTCAACCTAAAAAGGCGGTAGTTTAGAGCTAAATAGAAGAAATCAAAGCCTAGCCTTTCTTCTGCCAAGTATCGCGTAAAGTAACTGTTCTATTAAAGACTATCTCCTGTGGTGTGGACTCCGGATCAAGCGTAAAATACCCGATTCGCTCAAACTGAACAGTTTCTCCAATATTAAGGTTTTTAACCGATGGTTCTAACTTGGCCGTGTTAATAATATTGAGACTATCTGGATTAAGTTCTGTTAAGAAATCATCGGCTGCCGCTGGATTCTCGGATTTAAATAAGCGATCATATTGCCTTACTTCAACCGAGACCGCCTGCGCTGCGCTTACCCAGCTAAGGGTACCCTTTGCCTTGATCCCCGATGTATCATGCCCCGACTTGGAGTCCGGGTAATATTTACATTTGATTAGGCTAATATTACCCTGATTATCTTTCTCAAAGCCAGTACAGGTAATGATATAACCGTATTTAAGCCTCACCGTTCTATCGGGACCTAACCGAAAGTACTTCTTTGGTGGTGGCGGGTTTTCCATGAAGTCAGCTCTATCGATGTAGAGTTCCTGACTAAAAGGCATTTCGCGTTTTCCAGCAGTTTCGTCCTCTGGATTGTTTACTGCTGGCATCATTTCCACCACTTCTTCAGGGTAATTCTCGATTACCAGCTTTACAGGATCTAAAATTCCCATTACTCGGTTGGCCGTTTTATTGAGCTCATCACGTACTGCATGTTCTAAGCGTGCTACATCAATAATATTCTCACGTTTTGCAATACCCACATCACGAGCAAAAGTTCTAATAGCTGCTGCTGGATATCCCCTACGGCGCATTCCAGATATGGTAGACATCCTTGGGTCATCCCAGCCTGAAACATGTTTACCTTCCACTAACTGCAGCAACTTACGTTTGCTCATAATGGTATAGGTAAGGTTCAATCTGGCAAATTCAATTTGTCGAGAAGGAAAAATTTCTAAGTTCTCGATAAACCAATTATAGAGTGGCCGATGGTTTTCGAACTCTAATGTACAGATAGAGTGCGTTATATTCTCATAAGAGTCTGACTGCCCATGAGCAAAATCATACATTGGATAAATATTCCAGGCACTTCCTGTTCTATGATGGGCCACCTTCTTGATTCTGTACATACCAGGATCGCGCATCAGCATATTTGGTGAAGCCATATCAATTTTGGCACGAAGGAGTTTACTTCCTTCATCGAATTCACCATTTTTCATTCTTTCAAATAAATCCAGGTTCTCCTCTACACTCCTATCACGATAGGGACTGTCCGTCCCAGGCTTTCCCGGTGTTCCTTTGGTGGCAGCTATTTCGTCCGCCGATTGATCATCTACATACGCCTTACCGTTACGGATTAGTTTTTGAGCATAACTATAGAGTTCTTCAAAATAATCTGATGTAAAAAGAACCTTATCACCGTAATCATAACCGAGCCACTTAATATCGTTGATTATAGAGTTAACGTAGATATCACTTTCTTTCTCTGGATTGGTATCGTCGAATCTTAGATTGCACTGTCCATTGTATTTTTCAGCCAACCCAAAGTTGAGTTCAATTGATTTTGCATGACCGATATGTAAAAAGCCATTGGGTTCTGGAGGGAACCTCGTAAGGATTGTTTTATGCTTACCTGATTCCAGATCAGCTTCCACAATCTGCTCTATAAAATTGGTTGGATTATTGGTAACTTTATTCTCCATTAATATTGATTTGAGTTACAAAGAAAACCTAAATTCATGATAACTAAGAACAGATTAACATTAAGAAATTCTGGCAATTCAATTCTTACAAACAAACTCGTAATACCGGGATTAATAATGCTGTTTTTAGGTGTCAATAATAGTTGGGCGCAACAGCAAGAAGATCATCCAGAGTATAAATATCTATTAAAAAATAATCCAGATGAAAAAATAAGATTTAGTACCTTTTACGGTGAATTGGCGCCAACAACAGCCTGGGCGAATCTTTCTTCTTCATTCGGCAAGGTTTTTATGGCGGAATTCGGTTTACATCTCAATAGGAAGTTTGCGCTTGGTTTCTATTTAGCTCGTTCACCCAAAAAAAATCAGGTTTTAATACCGGCTACTGGCTCTCCAGAGTATAATGATTTGATAAATGCGGGTATCGAGCTTGACCAATTACCACCTGGATCAGAAGTTGCCTTTGTTTATTTCTCCCATAGTGGTGTAAACTTGTCTTACATGCATAAAAGAGAGAGAACTGTTTCTGGAGGGCTGGACTTAGATTTGGCAGTGGCAAACTAGAAATACTGCAAAATCAAAGACAATTATTTGACTTTGGTAATACATCTATCTACTCAGCACAAGCTTTTAATATAAATCCAGAGTTAGGCATTGGTGTTAACCTACGGAGCTGGTGGCGATTGCACGGAGACTTGGGTTATCGTATAGTACTCTCACAAGCCGAGCAAGCGATTAGCCCTACCGACTTTTATGGACTAACTTTTAAGGTTGGTTTTGCATTCGGCGCCTTTACTCGTTAGTCTTATGGGTGAGAATTTGAAGCATAAACTTAGACGTCTCTAGCTAGATAAAGTGATATAGAAATACCAGAATTGCCGTATAGGCTGGTTTGCGCTGATCCTTAATTTCCAGGTCTACTTTGATCTGAGCCTTAGTTATACCCCTTAAGTCTGCTATATCAACCATTTTAGCTCTTAAGCGCACCTGATCGCCCACTTTAACAGGCTGATTAAATCTTAGCTTTTCAATGCCATAATTAATCATCATTTTAATATTCCTTATATCCGCAATCTGTTCCCATAAATGTGGTGCTACCGATAAGGTTAAATACCCGTGTGCAATGGCGGAACCAAATGGGCTTTCCTTTGCCGCTCGCTCCGGGTCGGTGTGAATCCATTGATGATCGAGGGTAGAATCTGCAAAAAGATTAACTTGTTCTTGGGTTATAGTTATGTAGTTTGATACCCCAAGTTCCTTCCCCAGATAAGATTTAAATTCGTCGTAGTTGTTTATTATTAGTATACTCATGGTTGGTTTAGTACTATTGCCCGATATATAAAGTTACAATTTGTTTCTAATTACGAATTGAAGTCGGCTTGCAATAATTTAGATCTCTTAGATTACTTCAATTAGTGAATCAGCTATTGCAGTGAGCTGCCCAATACATGTACTTGATAAGCCTGCCCTCTCTAATAAGTTTTCAATATCTTTTTTCTTTCTGGGATCGACGGCGATTAATAAACCGCCGCTGGTCTGTGGGTCGCATAATATTTGCTGCTGCATGTTGGTTATGTTCGATACTTTATCTCCATAGCTAGCGAAATTACGTCCCGTACCGCCTGGCACACAACCCATGTTCACGTATTCGCTAATACCATCGACTAAGGGAACATCTTCAAAATTTATCGTTGCCGACACTTTGCTCGCCTCACAAAGCTCAACCAAATGACCGAGAAGGCCGAAGCCAGTAACATCCGTTATGGCACTCACTTCAGAAACTGAGGCCAATTCCACCCCAATCCGATTAGATTTCAACATTAATGCTGTCGCTATTCCAACATCTTCTGGTTTGAGTTTCTTCTTTTTCTCGGCAGTTGTTAATATACCAATCCCTAGCGGTTTGGTAAGGTATAGTAAATCGCCCTGCTTCGCACTGGCGTTAGTCTTTAAATGTTTTTTTTCAATGATTCCCGTTACTGCTAATCCAAAGATAGGTTCTGGAGAATCAATAGAGTGCCCTCCTGCCAGAGGAATTTCGGCCTCATCGCATACCTTCTTACCCCCTGCGATCACTTGCTGTGCAATAGATTCTGGCAACTTATCAATAGGCCAACCAAAAATCGAAATGGCCATCAGGGGTTTACCGCCCATGGCGTATATATCACTGATAGCATTCGTTGCTGCTATGCGCCCGAAGTCATAGGGATCATCGACAATTGGCATAAAAAAATCTGTTGTACTTATTATTGCCTGCTCATTGTTTATAGATATTACGGCAGCATCGTCCTTATTATTATTACCAACTAACAAGTCGGGGAAACTGTCTGTAGTTTTAATTCCTGATAGAATATTCTCCAAAACCTGTGGTGAGATTTTGCAGCCACAGCCTGAGCCGTGCGAATATTCAGTCATCTTAATTTCACTTGTTTCAATCATATTATTTTTTCTGTCGTTTGGTCGAGAATGGTTTTGGCATATTCTTGTGCAGTACCCGACTCCAATTTAAGTTTAACAGGGGTTCGTTCTTTATGCAGCGAAAAACTATGACTATAAGATTTATCATAATATGTTAGCAATAGATCTACCGCCTCAGCTAATTCTCCACTTTGTATATATGCTACGGCCTCTTTTACTGCAGCTCCACCCAATCGCTGTGCTAACTGTTGTACGCGTTCACATAGCACATCAGCAGGAAAATCGCCGTATTGACGAAGTATATTCTTAATGCGCTCAGCCCGTGGTATTTCGATGCTCACAACCTTCGCTGAATTCATTTGTCGCCATAAAGTTTCTGGGAGGTAAACCTTTCCAATTGTTGCACTTTCGCTTTCTAACCAGATAGGTGCGGACAAATCCAATTTTAAAAACGCGTGAAAAAGATCATTTTGAAACTGCTGTGTAGTTGGCTGCTCACCCTGCCCTAGTCCACCAAAGGTAGAACCTTTATGGTGTGCAGTTCCTTCTAAATCTACAACTTGGGCGCCAAGTTTTTGTAATGCCTTCAAAATCTCAGTTTTTCCCGATCCTGTAGGTCCCTGAAGGACGATTAGGTGCTGAATATTTTTGAAGACCTCAAGCAGCTGACCACGATAAGATTTATACCCCCCCTCTAAAACAGAAGTTTTAATTCCGACCAATTCAAATAACCACGCCATCTTAGCGCTGCGCATGCCGCCCCGCCAACAGTAAACATATAGTTCATTATCTACAGCCTCATTCTTAGCCAGGGTGGCAAAATCTTTTAGTTTAGGTCCAACAATCTCCAATCCCAAGCTTATGGCATCCTCTTTACTCTCTTGCTTGTAGGTAGTACCGACTCTAGCGCGTTCCAGATCAGAAAAAATTGGAATATTTACTGCGCCAGGAATATGACCTTTTAAGAATTCTGCAGGGGATCGCACGTCTATTATTTTAGACAGTTTTCCGGCATTCAAGAAGTCATTAATGTCTAAACGGTGCATTCGGCAATAGTAGGAAAACTAAATGCAAAATTGATGCTTTTTAATGAAATAAGGGTATTAAAGTGTGTTTAGGGGCCAAAGAATAATATCCACCCGTCTATTCTTAAGTCTTCCTAAGTAGGTGTTATTATCATAGACCGGATTAAATTGACCAAAATCCTGAACGCTTATTATACCTTCTGGCACTTTATTCTCCAGGAGTTCACGAATTACCATGCGTCCTCGCATTTCAGATAACATCTGATTATACTCGGGACTACCAATATCGTCGGTGTGACTGTGAACGGAAATCGTATAATTCTCTATTGATGGAAAGGAATCTATAAATTTCTGAAGCTCATCAATTTGTTGTGAATCTATACGGTAACTACCTCCTCCAAAATATATACTCTTAATAAGTTTGGGGTCTGGTGCCAGCTGTTGAGCAGCAGCCGTATGACCTAATAATAAAACCAAAAATATTTGAAAGACTCGCACATAATGTAAAACGTGTAAATGCCAGTAGAGGTTCATTCTTAGGAGTTATCGAATTGTGTATATAGATTAGTAGATTGTTAGCTTTATATTATACAAAGATTTTTTGTAACTTAATCCACAAATTTAGTTCTATGACACGCGTTACTGTAATTCTGATCTTAAGTTTTTTGGGCTTCAATCCTGTGATGTCGCAGCGTATTGCAGCTCAGACAGAAGAAAACATAATAAAAGACGATTCACTGGGGGTAACCTTTATTGTACCTGATGGCTGGAGTGCCACTAAAAAATCTGTCGGTTATGTGATGGGATCCGCAAGTACACAAGGTTTCATGTTACTTAAGACCGATGAGTTCAGTTCACTGAAAAATCTTAAGTCCGCTATGAAAACGGGAATACAACAGCAAGACGGAAGTATGTTAACTCCTGATGGCGATCTTTCAATGCTGGGCAAACTTGGCGTTTCTGGAATGTACCAAGGTGTTATCGACGGAATAGATATGCTTGGTTTTATGATGGCAATTCTACCGGATGGCAAAGGAAAAGCCATTATTTGTATTTCTGTTGCTCCTAGAAATGTTTTCAATCAATCGAATATGGATCAACTAAAAATCTTAATGCGAAGTGCAATAAGACTTGAAGATCAATAAAAAAGGGCTACCAAACCTGGCAACCCCTCTCCCTATTTTTAATCGAATTCCTTATTTAGGATCCAGAATATTATCTATTCTAACTAGTGCATCTTGTAAATGATACTTGGACATACTGTCTGAAGTTCTTGGGATAGCACTTCTAATCTCACCCTTTAGCGTATTTAACTGTGCTCTTACTACGGGCCGGATATCCGACTGCTCAACATTAACATTTGTTCGCGATATCCATCTTCGCCATTGCGCTGGCACCGGTCTTTGTTCTTCGCTCATGAGATACTCCATTCTGGAGATATAGGCACGCTGCAAATTTCTTCGGTAGGTATCAATAGTACGACCTCTTGATAACTCAGACCAAACACCCTTTCTAAGGTCATACATCATTTCAAGCAACGAGTATGCCTCAGAGCCATTCAGTGTCTCATTTTCAATCATCCGAGCCATCCTTCCAAAATCAAGAATATTATTAAGAGTTCTTGTTTGGTAGGTTCTTATCCGCTCAACAGAGCCAGCCGACTCCACCTTATTAAATATATCCTCGTCGATGAGCCATTTTGGTGTTGCAAACAACTGATCGTTAACGAATTTCATACAAGCTTTTTGATGCGCTTCGGCAACATGAGTGTACACAGCACCTTCCTGGTCGTATGTTTTATAATACTCATAAACACCGCCAATATTAGCACTCACATGACCCATATAGCGATTATATTGCGACAAAACCTGCCCATACATGGTTTCCAGGTCATCATAGTTCTTACCATCTTCGGCAGTCCATTCTATAAGTTTCGGCACAATAATTTTCAGATTATTAATACCGTAGTCACTTGCTTTTATCGCATTATCACCAAGGTCTTCTGTCTGAGAACTTGGATCTATTACGCCACCCGATTGTTGTCTACCGAAACGATACATCGGGTCGCCTGCATGTTCTAAGATCCAGGAATCGAGGGTCTTTTTCTCATCTTTAGCCGTGGCAGCGTCTAAGATGGGACGATAACCCCAGCTAATCGCATATTTATCGTAAATACCGATGTTTGGCATTAAAGCAACCCCTTCATCACCAGGTTGAGCTACGTAATTGAAACGTGCGTAATCCATGATCGATGGTGCTGTACCAAACTTTTGCGTAAAAGATGCCGATCGCAAAGAGTCTACCGGATAAGCGACACTAGAGCCCATATTATGTGGTAAGCCGAGCGTATGTCCTACTTCATGCGATGAAACAAAACGTATTAACCTGCCCATTACCTCATCTTTAAAGGCAACAGACTGAGCCTCTGGATTAATTGCTGCTGTCTGAATGAAGAACCAATTCCTTAGCAAAGTCATTACATTATGATACCAATTAATATCAGACTCCAAGATTTCACCTGACCTCGGGTCGCTTACGTGAGGACCATTCGCATTAGGAATTGGGGAAGCTAGGTAACGAACCACAGAATATCTAACATCCTCTGGGCTCCAATCGGGATCTTCTTCCTTTGATGGAGGGTCTTTAGCAATAATTGCATTTTTAAAACCCGCGGCTTCAAAAGCTACTTGCCAATCTTCGATACCTTGTTTTATATAAGGTCGCCATTTTTCTGGCGTTGCCCGGTCTATATAATATACGATCTGCTTCTTAGGCTCTACAAGTTCGCCATTTTTGAACTTTTCAATATCTTCATCCTTCACCTCTAATCTCCAGCGGTCGAGATAGGTAAGTGTTTTACTTTCTTGAGCCTCAAGACCATAATCTACCTGTCCTGTGGCAAACCAACCTACCCGCTGATCGAAATAACGTCGTTTCATTGGTTCTTTTGGAAGGAGTATCATCGAGTTGCTCATTTCCACAGAAACCAGACCAGTGCTCTTATTTGCGGGAGGATTGCCAGCTGCATAAGTTTTTACGTGGCGACTCTCTACATTAAGTGGATAACTTCTTACTGCTGTTATATATGACTTGTCTGCATCGAGTCTTGTGATTTTATAATTTTTCCTTCGACTGTCAGGAAATCCAAGAGGCTTAACATCTTTGGTAAATAATGGAGTAGCATCGATAACCACACCGGCAGAATCCTTAGCTAATGCCTTAATTGGAAAAGAAAATAATACAGGCTCGAAATTCGAATTTACCACAGCTTCATGAATCGGTAAAGAATCGGCGGCTATGATATCGTGCGACACAACGCGTAATAAAATTTTATCATCTTGGCGCTGCCATCTGAGGACCTGAGTGTTGGCTTTACCGCCTCCGAAACCAATTCCGGTTGCGGTTTTTGCAATCCTGGTTACCATGAGCATTTCTCTACCCAATAAGGTATCCGAAATCTCATAATAATACTTGTCCTTTATCTTATGGACGTTAAACAAGCCCTCGTCAGTAGCTGCATCTGAGGTAATAACCTTTGAATACGGTTGAATACCATTTTTACTTGCAGGTTTAGCACTAGCCTTAGTTTCGGTAGGTGCACCCTTTTTCGATTTTTTAGACTTCTTCTGTGCTTCTGCATCAAGTACAATTGATGTAATAAGCACAAAAACTATTATGCGTAAAGTGAATTTCATGGACTTTTTTTTAGCGAAGCTAAATTGTCCCTATTTGGCGCCACCCCATAATGTGACCATTGGCTGTTTATTCATGTAAATGGTTATTTCAGAAAAAAACTTTTTATTGCTGTGTAACATTTATCTTTAGTCATCGTCTTGATTATGAATTATGAGTTTAGAAGCCTTTAAATCCCGGGTTTTACCAGCAAAAGATAAGATGTATCGTTTTGCATTAAGGCTTCTGAAAGATGAAGACGAGGCGAAAGATATCGTACAGGAAGCCATGATAAGGGTATGGAATAAGCGTGAAGAAATGCATACCTATCATAATATGGAAGCCTGGTGTATGCGAGTTGTAAGAAACCTTTCCCTTGACAGACTAAAATCGAAACAGTATAATTCAGATAGTTTAGATAATAGTTATGATCTAAGCTATAACGGGGTCACACCCGATAAGAAAACAGAAATAGACGATACCATGGAAAACATTCATCATTTCATAGCTAGTTTGCCCGAGAAACAGCGGCGAATAATTCAGCTAAGGGATATTGAGGGGTTTTCTTACCAGGAGATTGGAGAAATACTAAACCTGGATGCAAATAATGTTAAAGTGAATTTATTCAGAGCAAGAAAGTCTGTGAAGGAAAACTTGCTAAATATAAATGCGTATGGACTTTAGTAGAATAGAAATACTGCTTGAACGCTATTGGAACTGCGTAACAACCATTGAAGAAGAGGCTGAGTTACGTGATTTCTTTAAGCAGAGTGAAATACCGGCAGAGTTCGAGAAATCGGCAGCTTTGTTTCGCTACTTCGAGAGCCAGCGACATATAGAGCTCGATAACAAGTTTGAAGAGGAGGTCTTAGAAAAGATTAGTGAAAAAAAAGAACCTCGTGTTATTAAACTAAAACATTACTTCAATAATTATATGCGGGTAGCAGCTGCTGTGCTGGTTGTTGCAGTTGCCTCTCTGGTCTTTAGGATGGAGTATTTTGATGAAAAGCCAAAAATGCTCTTGGTTGAGGACACATTCCAAACACCAGAAGAAGCTTACGAAGAAACTAAAAAAGCATTCCTTTTAATCGCCGAAAAAATGAATACCGGTCGAATTCAGGCCCAGAAAATTGGCGTATTAAATGAAGCTGAAAACAAAATTAAAAACGACGTACAATGAAAAAGTTAATAGGTTTAACACTCGTAACATTGATTGCACTTAGTGCATCTGCACAAGATGATGCGATTAGTAAATACATGGGCAAATATGCTAATGATGAAGATTTTACTCAGGTAACGGTCACTTCGCGAATGTTTGGGTTATTTGCCAATCTGGATTCGGAAGATGAGGAAGATCAAGAATTACTCGATGCGATTTCAAAGGTCAAAGGATTACGCATACTCGCTAAGGATGATATTTCTAAAACCGAGGCGGACGCACTTTATAAAGATGCTTTCAGTTTAATTCCGATGAAGCAGTATGATGAGTTGATGACGATTAAGGATAAAGACAGCAATATGCAGTTTCTTATTAAAGAGGAGAATGGGATTGTTGCTGAACTTTTAATGGTCATCCATGGCGATACAGAATTCTTTTTGCTCAGCCTGGTGGGAGATATCGACTTAAAACAAATTTCCAGGCTATCGAAGACAATGTCCATCGATGGATTTGAACACCTTGAAAAGATAAACGAAGGAAATAACAACTAATATAATAACAACACAAAACTCAAAAACAATGAAAAAGTTAACAACACTAATGATTATGGCCTTGCTACCTGTTTTGGCAATGGCGCAAAGCAAGTCGGTCTCAGCTTTTATGGATAAATGGAGTGAGCACGAAGACGCAACCTATGTTGTAGTAAAAGGCTCTTTATTCAATCTGATTTCAAGTATTGCCGAGTATGATGATGAGGATGAACCCGATGAGGATTTACAAGCAATTGGTCGTATTGCCGATGGTATCACATCAATGACAGTGCTACAATTACCTTACTACGAGACAGACCTTAGCAGAGATGAAGTAACTAGTCTTCGCAATAGCCTCATGAAAGAAAAGTATGAGGAGTTTATCAAGGTTAAAGAAGGAAAAGAATTGGTCAATGTAATGGCCCAAGGAGCTGAAGATGAAATTCGTAATATGTTAGTCATGGTAGAAGAGAAAGATGAATTCACCTTAATAAGCATTAACGGGAAGCTTTCGATGAAAGACCTCTCCTACCTCTCTAAGCACCATGATAATTTCCATTAATCTCGAATCTTACTAAAGAATTTCGTGAAGGCAACTTATGTCTTCACGATTTTTCTTATTTTAACTCTCCATGAAACTTATAGCAATTTTAGTTTTGGCATTATTGCCCTGTTACACCCTGGCGCAAAGCAAGGTTATGCGTAATCTCTCGGAAGAATTTCCCGATGGACGGGTTTTCATGTTCTATCATAGCTCCTTGCGAATGCTTAATGTTGAAGATGATCCTGATTTCGATAGGATGATTCGTGATATTGAAAAAATAAAAGTCTTAATGATAGAAAAAGAGGAATCCTTCGATTCTGAAAAGGTTTTATCTGAAATTAAGGATGGACTTGAAGATGAAGAGTTTGAAGAACTCATGGCTGTTAAAAGCAAAGACTATAATATTGGTGTCTATATTTTAGAAGATGACGAAATTGAAGGTTTC
The DNA here is from genome assembly GCA_965368405.1 of uncultured Cyclobacteriaceae bacterium. Lineage (GTDB taxonomy): Bacteria > Bacteroidota > Bacteroidia > Cytophagales > Cyclobacteriaceae > S012-113. Next base: position 11,964 of record CBDUMS010000049.1, on the reverse strand, counting down.
TTTCTTCTTATGAATGAAGATGATAATTTAATAGCCATAGATCTGGTTGGCAGCATGCCAATTGGCGATATTGGACAACTTGTAGATAAAATTAAAGAAGCTAAAGAATTTTAAATTGGATACAATTCTATCAACTAAAGGTTTAACAAAGCATTATGGTCGTATTAAGGCTGTAGATGGCTTAGACCTGGAAATCAAGCGAGGTTCTGTTTTTGGTATTCTAGGACCAAACGGAAGCGGCAAAACAACTACACTGGGAATGATCCTGGATGTCATTAATAAAACATCAGGATCTTACACCTGGTTTGGCGAACAACCTACGAAAGATCATCGTAAGAACATTGGAGCTATTTTAGAAACGCCTATCTTCTATCCTTATTTAAGTGGCGCTAAAAATTTAGAGTTAGTCTGCGATATCAAAAATGTAGCCTATACCAGGATCGATGAGGTCATTCAGCAAGTTGGCTTGAAAGGTAGAGAGCAAGATAAATTCAGAACCTATTCCTTGGGGATGAAACAAAGATTGTCAATCGCATCGGCCTTATTATGCGATCCTGAGGTGATGATTCTCGATGAACCTACCAATGGTCTTGACCCACAAGGTATTGCAGCGATACGCGAATTGATCATAGAAATTGCAAAAAGCGGCAAAACAATTGTGCTTGCCAGTCATCTGCTAGATGAGGTACAGAAAGTATGCACCGACTTTTCGGTACTTAAGCAAGGTAAATTAATATACACTGGTAAGGTTGAAGATGTGACCAAAGGCGAAATCGCCGTTGAGGTTATGGCTGACAAACCGCTTGGTGATTTACTCGAGCAAGCGCCCTTTATAATGAGCGTTAAGGAAGAGAAAGGTAAGTTTATTGTTATCCTCGATGAAGGACATAATGCTTCAGACATCAATAAGTTACTCATTGATCGTGGCATTGTAGCATCTCATTTGTTTACGGTACATCAGTCGTTAGAAAAACAATTCTTAGAAGTTTTAAAGGAGTCGAAATGATACGATTATTAAAGATAGATTTTAAGAAATTACGTCATTACCGCTCTTTCTGGGTATTAATTATCCTCTTTTTTGCAACCATGGGCTTGGTGACCTCGAGTGGAATGGAATTTCTGAAATGGCTTAATAGTAAAGGAGCTGATTTCGATGAGGTGGACATTCTTCGTGTTCCGCTGTACCATTTTCCAGATATCTGGCAGAACCTGACTTATGTATCAACCTATTTTCAGTTGGTATTAGCTATTGTAGTTATTATATCAATTACGAACGAGTTCAGCTTTAAAACCATCAGACAAAATATTATCGATGGCTTCGACCGCAAAGATTTTCTAGCATCGAAAGTGCTCATGATATTTATTATAACTCTGGCATCGACCCTATTTGTGTTCCTGATCGGTTTAATAACGGGTAGCATTTACACGCCAGAAACCGAGATGCGTTATATGTTTACCGGAATTCAGTTCATTCCGGGATATTTCTTAACCACCTTTGCCTATTTAATGTTGGTTATGCTTTTTGCTGTCTGGATTAAAAGAGCTGGGTTGGCGATTGGGCTAGTGCTTATCTATCCTGCCCTTGAGTATGCCTTTGGAGCCAGTTTGCCAGATAGTATGGACCCTATTCTACCCTATCTGCCTATGCATGCGATAAATGCTATCATCAAGGTACCTTTCCAGCGCTACGCATTTATGGAAATTCAGGATTATGTAGATCCGCTAAGTGCTACCGTACTTATCGCTTACACGATAATATTCATTCTCTTAGCATATAGGAATTTGGTAAAGAGGGATTTTAGTTAGGGTTTGATTTGTAGCGAAAGCTCTATTACAACGTAAAATTAAATCCAATCCGGATTCCAAAACTATTAGCGTTTTCTCGACCTGGAATAGTAGTGTCGCTAATGCGATGAATGAAGTTAATCTGAATAACCTTTAGGATATTTTCTACCCCGTAGCCCAACTCAATATAGGGCTGATCATTGAGCGATTTAAACTGTGGGACTACATTACCATCGCTATCAACTATGGGCACCATTACATCGATATTCTCTTGCCGTACTCCTCCTACTAAAACCCGTGCTTCACCAAAAAGTCGCAGCTTCAAGTACTTTATCAAGGGGATTCTGTTCATTATCATACCATTAAAATGATGGCGATATCGCAAGGAAGCGTAATGATCACTGGTGTATTCAAAATTATCCATTAGGCTATAGGCACGTGGTGTATAGAACGGTGATTCATTTCCTAAGTGATTCTCCAATAATGGATAGGGTGCAATACCAAAAGTATACTCGCCATCAAGGGTAAGCCTCGAGGTACCAAACTGCCCGAGTTTAAAGGTTTTAATAATATTTAAACCAACCTTATTATATGCAAAATCGCTCCCTAATACACCTTTGAGCCCTGCTGTGTAGCGAAATGTAATAACCGGAAAACGATTATAGCCAGCGTGCATTCTGTAGTTATCGTTGATAAGGTATTTTCGATCCTTGGCCCACTCCAGCTCAACCTTTATTTCGGTAGCTGTTAAGTTAGACTGAATACTACTGGCATCTTGCGACTCATCCGTGTAGTACTTAAAATCATATAAGGGCTGCATATAATCATTACGGAACTGCAAGCGTAGGTTTACATCACGTACGAGTTGGTTTTCTAGTTTAAACTCGTATTTGTCGTGCATAAAAGGTCTTCGCAACGCGCCTAGTCTGGTAAAGGCATAAAATGCTACCTGCCCATCGATTGGCTCATAGAGAAGATATACAGGATCTACTTCGCGTGAGACCGAAACCCCAAACTTGAGCCAGGGTTTTCGAGAGGCTATATAATCTACCCCAAAGGCATATTTCCATTCCTCATCACCAAAACCATATCCACCATAGGCTTTCAATACTATCTTTTTGCTGAAATCATAATTGGTCTCTCCTCCGAAGCCTACTCTTAAACCTTCTACATCATTAAAACCCAGAAACAGTGGGTAAGGACCAATATCCACCTTGCCTACCTTATAAAATCCACTGTAGGCCAGTTTTACAACATCGCTATAGGCTTTAATAACAGGGATTTTCTTTAGGGTATCCACCATGTGGAATACGTTAACCTCCGTTTGACTCAATTCTTCATGGCGGTTTTCTGCCCAGTAGTCATCATTGCTTTGTCGTACTTCAACATCCATCTCAACAGGGAGCCTGTAGAAATCATCATCTTTGGGTTCATTCACAACAACCTTATCAATGGAAGTATAGAATTTGGCCAAGATACCGGCCATATCATTCGATGGTTGCGCTATATCTACTAGAACCCTTGTTTTTCCCGGCAACCATGGACCCGCCGGGGTGCGAATCAATTCTTGTTGCACCCTCATTTTTTCTACAAAATTAAGGTTGGCTGATTTTGGTAATGAAGCGTCAATTTGCTTTAGTGCATAATCTTCTTTGGTGATCCATATTGTACCCGTGAAGGCTAAATCGTGTTTGCGCTTAGGAAAATAATCAAGCCGATAACAAAAATCATCACCAACAAAAACACTATCAATTAGGTCGTACTCATACATGCTCTTCCAGGAACTCGCAATTGGCGAGGCGAATTCTTTCTCGAGAATCGTTAAAAAGTTTTTGTAGAAATTGTACTCCTGAAAAGTAGCGCCAACAATCTGAGAAGTAAAAGTACCGTCAGTTAACCCAAGGCCCGTTACATTAGTTTTTAAAATATACTCGTGGCGTAGAAAGGGGTTATTCTTAACATAATAGTTCGAGATCGCCTCCGAGAAAAATATGGGTAATATTGGCTTGCCGTTTTCGCCTGCTATGGTCTGAATACTATCCAATACCGCCGTTGCTTTTTGCACAACTTTGCGCGAACGAAACTGCGGCGACATATTATCTATATCTAATTCTATTTTGGTATAGCCTTCATATTGATAGGCGGAAAGCTCCCGTTTATCATTGGCTGTTTTATTATCGATTACCCGACGCATTATCTCAAATGCTGGATTTTCTCCGGGATAAACGATCAATTCATTTAATTGAATTGTATTTTGAAGAAGCTGGATATTTATTTCTTGCTCTACCCCTTTTTTTATCGGTACGTAGGTTGGAGCATAACCCACATAGCTTACAACTAATGTGTCTACAGGAGGTTGACCGGAGAGCCTATAGTCGCCATCGAAGCTCGTAGTAGTACCCAGCTGTGTGCCCTTAAATATAACGTTGGCGAAGGGAACAGGGTCACCTGTTTCAGCATCCTTCACCTTACCATAAACTGTTGTGGTTTGGCTGTATCCTTCGATCGAAAGAAGCAAGATAAATAAAATAGAAAGGTTCAAATTCAACCTCATACAGATATTTTTCAATTTAGGGTTTAATACCTCTTGATCACCAACAGTAACTCTTTAGTAAAGATAATAGAAACCTAAGTTCCGCGCTGTAAAATATATAGGTCAATAACGGCTAACGGTCGCGCAAAGAATTCTCTCATGAGCACACCGAACCGATAAGAAACACTCATTGACTCCGTTGCTACTACAACGGCATCCAGACCATAAAAGTTACTTATAAAAAGTGCCCTGTACGCATGAAACCGTTGTGTTATGATAATAACCTTATCCTTCTGATAAACCTCTTTGCAACGAACGATGGACGCTAATGTTCGATACCCAAGACTATCTACAACCATAATTGAGGCAGGCACCTCTAATTCCTCGAGCGATTTTAGCATAGCCTCCGGCTCATTATAATAAGCTGCCGATGACCCGCTTAGGATTAGGTTATTGATTTGATTGGCGTGATAGAGTTGTGCCGCAGTATTCATGCGGTTATAAAAAAAAGGGTTACGATTTCCTTTCGAAGTATTATAGCTAGTCCCAAGAACTAAGGCAGTCCTGTTGTCTCCATCGTACTCTTGGTCAGAATAAATCTGATCCATGGTACTGGTAATAACCCATACATTCGTGGCTATTGCAAATAGTATCACTCCTGCCAGGATTCGCCCCACTAACCTAATACCTCTCTTTAACAAACTAACTAGTTGTTTTTGCCTAAAATATGCTCTTTAATTAAAGATTCAGAACGCCTTACCACTTTTTTATACCAGTGGAGCTTAATTTCTTCTACTTCATCCGCAGAAAGCTGCCATGCTAGATTGGATGCATAGAGTTTTGTTGTTAGCTGATACATGCAAATAGCGGCCGAAACGGATAGGTTAAAACTTTCGGTAAAACCATACATCGGTATACGCACAAACCCATCGACATGTTCCTTCGCATAATCACTTAAGCCTGTTTCTTCCGTACCAAAAATAAGTGCTGTGGGCTGATCGATCTCAAACGCATCAATCGTACATTCTGATACATGAGGAGAGGTTCCCACTAATTTGTAGCCTTGCTCCTTGAGGCCCTTAAAGCACGAAGCCGTATTATTATCTACCCCAGTATGGGTTATAATATTCACCCATTTCTCTGAACCGCGCAAAACCTGAGGATTTACGTCATAATGGTTTCTACCTTCAATAATATGAACATCATGAATACCAAAGCAATCGGCTGAACGAACCACCGCACTTGCATTATGAGGCTGATAAATATCTTCTAAGGCAACCGTTAGAAACTTTGTTCTCTTGGCGAGAACTGAATCCATCAATTCTTTCTTATGCTCGGTAATAAATGTTGCTAAGAAATTAATTATGGCACCTCGATCTTCCAAAACCTTTAAAAATCGAGCTCAATGGTGGTACCAATATCAAATCCATTGTCCTTAGGGGGATCTTTTTTGTTGGTCTTTTTCGGAGTTGCTTTCTTCGTTACGGGCTTCTCTTCCGGCTTCGGCTTGTCCTTAATAACCTCTTCTGTTTCAAAAAGTGCCGGTTGTTCCTCTTGCTGCGGAGGCTCGTTCACCTCTTGATCCTTTGATTGCGGTGGCTTTTCACCTTCTGGTTCTGGAGTATTTGCAGACGCTAGCGATTTATCTTCCAGGAGCTTTACCTTCTGGACTTTATACTGAGACAACTTATTGCCGTTGGCCTTCCATCCTTTTACATCAATTAATTCATCCAAATTTTCTTCAGTAACCTCTTTTTCTTTCGATTTGCCCTTAACTACCGTCAATTCAATAACAGGAGATGGTAAAATTGAGGCGAGAACCAGCGATGAACCCTTCGATTCATTGATAAAACTGAATCGCTGTCCAAGTGTTTTGGTCTCAATACCGAAGCGTTTCACATAATGAACTTTGGAAGCTCCATCAATATGTATCGCAGAAATTACTGAACCTTCAGTTAGTTTACTCAGGCTAATAATCTTTTCAGCTTCGTAACGGTTTGTTAGTTCATAGCTGGTAAGTTCATATTCACCTGTTTTATAGACAACGAGCACTTTGTCCTCACCGTTAAATGTACCGATATAATCGCCCCGCTCATCTCTATTTAAACGTCCGGTAACCGTATCGTACCAAATGTCGACCCCGGTAAGTGTGCTCACTCCTTCGGATTTAAATTCGATTTTACGTACCGGATACTTAGTTAAGATGTTTCCTCCAGCTCCTCTACCCTTTATTTCAATATCTGCGAAGTCGAAGTCGTAAACTTTCTTTCTTGCCGTACAACCCGATGTAAGCTTCACTGTTACTACTTCCGCTTCGCCATTTGGGTTGGCAGAGATATAATGCACCTTAGTCCCTTTAACGCTCTTTTTAGTAAGGTCGTATTCTTTATCGCGGGTCACAGCCAACATACTAAAGCGTTTAACCATAGTTCGGCCCGATTTGCCATCGGTGTAGATTAGATTATACACCATACGCTCATCGTTTTTCTTCCAAACGCCAGCATATAAAATATCCTTCCCCATATAAACCTTATCGGCTATACGTGAAACCATTGCAATGCCATCTCTTCTTATGACAATGATATCATCGATATCGGAACACTCACTTACATATTCATCTTTACGTATGCCATAACCAATGAATCCGTCTTTGCGGTTAACATATAGCTTCTGATTATTTGCAACTACTGCCGTGGCTTTGATCTCATCAAATGCCGTTAGTTCTGTTTTTCGCTCCTTACCCTTCCCATACTTTTCTAGTAGGTTCTGAAAATATGAAACGGCATAATCAATGATATTGGCTAAATTATGCTCTACTTCAGCAAGCTCATCACTTAGTTTCTTCATAAGTTCGTCCGCTTTAAAGCTATCGAACCTACTTATCCGTTTAATCTTTATTTCTGTTAAGCGAACAATATCCTCATCTGTAATTTCACGATAAAAGTCTTTCTTAAATGGCTCAAGTCCTTTATCAATTGTTTTGATAACAGCTTCCCAGGTTTCACACTCTTCTATGTCGCGGTAAATACGATTCTCGATAAAGATCTTTTCAAGTGATGAAAACAGTAATTTTTCTTTAAGCTCACTCTTACGGATTTCTAACTCCCTCGTGAGCAAGTCTACTGTCTGCGAGGTGTTATGTTTCAGAATATCATTTACCGAGAGGAAATGAGGCTTATCATCCACAATAACACAGGTGTTAGGCGAGATAGAAACCTCACAATCTGTAAAAGCGTATAAGGCATCTATCGTTATATCGGGGCTAACACCTGCCGCGAGTGTCACTACAATTTCTACATCTTTGGCAGTATTATCAACAACTTTTTTAATTCGAATCTTACCCTTGTCATTGGCTTTAATTATTGATTCGATGACACCTGTTGTGGTAGTTCCGTACGGAATCTCTCGAACAATGACCTGCTTTTTATCAACGGCCTCAATCTTGGCTCGAACCTTAACCCGTCCACCGCGCTGACCTTTATTATACTCCGAGACGTCAGCAAGACCGCCAGTAGGAAAATCAGGGTAGAGCTTTGGATTTCGCCCTTTTAAAACCTCTATGGAGGCTTTAATTAATTCGATAAAGTTGTGGGGTAATATTTTTGTTGAAAGACCAACCGCAATACCTTCAACGCCTTGGGCTAATAAAAGTGGGAATTTGGCGGGAAGTGCAACCGGCTCTTTTTTGCGTCCATCGTAACTCAGCTGCCATTCCGTAGTTTGCCCATTAAACATAACATCAAGTGCAAACTTGGAAAGGCGAGCCTCAATATATCTTGGAGCCGCCGCCCGGTCGCCGGTATGGATGTCTCCCCAGTTACCCTGGGTTTCAATGAGCAGTTCTTTTTGACCAAGGTTTACCATTGCATCGCCGATTGCTGCATCACCATGGGGGTGAAACTGCATCGTTGTGCCAATAATATTTGCAACTTTATTGAAACGGCCATCGTCCATTTCTTTCATTGCGTGCATAATACGACGTTGCACCGGCTTTAAACCGTCTATGATATTGGGCACTGCCCGTTCCAGGATTACATAAGAAGCGTAATCCAGAAACCAGTTTTCGTACATGCCGCTCAAGGCAACTACTTCGTGTAGATGCCCGCTCTCCTCTTGCTCAGCGCCGTTTACGTCTTTCTCCTCGCTCATAGTTCTTCTTCAATAAGGTCTTTTTCTACCCTTAGTTTTTCGATAATGAATTTTTGTCGATCTGGTGTGTTTTTTCCCATGTAGAACGACAATAACTTATCAATATCAGTATCCTGTTTAATTATTACCGGATCTAAGCGAATATCTGACCCAATAAAACCTCCAAATTCTACCGGAGATATTTCTCCTAATCCTTTAAACCGCGTAATTTCATGTTTCCCGCCAAGTTCATTAATTGCTTTCTGTTTCTCTTCTTCATCATAGCAATATATGGTCTTCTTTTTATTTCTTACTCGAAATAAAGGGGTTTCTAAGATGAACAGATAGCCATGGCGCACTAAATCGGGGAAGAATTGTAAGAAAAAGGTCAAAATTAATAACCTGATATGCATACCATCTACATCTGCATCTGTTGCTATTACTATTTTACGGTAGCGTAGATTTTCTATACCATCTTCAATATCTAACGCGTGTTGCAGTAGATTGAATTCTTCGTTCTCATAAACCACTTTTTTTGTAAGACCGAAACTATTTAATGGTTTACCCCTTAGGCTAAAAACCGCCTGTGTCTGTACATTCCTGGATTTGGTTATAGAACCACTGGCTGAATCACCCTCGGTAATAAATACCATTGTCTCATCGCGGTCGTCGCCTTTTTTATCGCTAAAATGAATTCTACAATCCCGCAGTTTTTTATTATGAAGATTAGCCTTTTTAGCTCTTTCATTTGCCAGTTTCTTAATCCCGGCAATTTCTTTACGCTCCCGCTCCGATTGCATTATTCTCTTTAAGAGAGCACTCGCCATTTCCGAATGCTCATGCAAATAATTATCGAAGGCCTTCTTTACGAAGTCATTAACAAAGGTCCGCATTGTTGGTCCATCGGGCGACACATTCTGAGAACCTAATTTGGTTTTGGTTTGCGATTCGAAAACCGGTTCTTGAACACGTATGGCTACTGCGGCCACGATGCTGGCCCTAATATCGGTTGCATCGAAATCTTTCTTAAAGAATTCGCGAACAGTTTTCACTAGCGCCTCCCGCAACGCAGCTTGATGCGTTCCACCCTGCGTTGTATACTGGCCATTAACAAAGGAGTAATAATCCTCGCCATATTGATTGCCGTGGGTAAGCGCAATCTCGATATCCTCTCCCTTAAGATGAACAATAGGGTAGCGAATATTGTCTACGTTTACTTTCCGAGACAAAAGGTCGTGTAGACCGTTTTCTGAATGAAACTTCTTGCCATTAAATACTATTGTTAATCCAGCATTAAGGAAAACGTAATTCCATATTAAGTCCTCAAGGTATTCCGGGATATAATGAAAGTTCTTAAATACCGATGCATCAGGCTCAAAGGCTACCAGCGTGCCATTACGATGGCTACTCTTGGATATTTTAGCATCTGTGGTAATCACACCGCGGTTGAACTCCGCAAGCTTCGTTTGACCATCGCGAAATGACTGTACCTTAAAATAGTCGGATAGCGCATTTACGGCTTTAGTACCCACACCATTAAGTCCTACAGACTTTTGGAATGCTCCGGAGTCATATTTTCCTCCCGTATTAATTTTAGAAACACATTCTACTACTTTTCCCAGTGGGATCCCTCTTCCATAATCCCTGACTTCTACCCTATGATCGGCGATCTTAACCTCTATGGTTTTGCCAAAACCCATCATATGTTCATCGATACAGTTATCGATAACCTCTTTCACTAAAACATAAATACCATCATCCTCTGCCGAACCATCTCCCAACTTACCGATATACATCCCCGGACGTAATCGAATATGTTCTTTCCAGTCGAGCGACTTGATACTATCTTCTGTATATGTTCCTATTTCTGCCATGGATAATCTATCCTACTTTGAATCCAATATTCCTGTTAAACCGTGAATAAACACTATTTTAATGATTTGGACAAACGAATAAAGCGACGTTTGTTCGAGTACTAGATGAGGTAGTATCTACTAATCAGTTCATGATTAATAGGTTAAGCCATTTCTTTTTATTTGCTGACTTGTATTATTTTTTCAAAACTACTCGTGCCACGAGTGTAAATATTACTCCTAATAAAAACAGTGTACCTGTTACATAAATCAAATAACCGAAATTAGAATAATCAAAATTCTCGCGGCTATTCAAAATGTTTACAAAGTAGAGCGAGGTGGCAAAGAATAGGTTGAAGAAGAGTTGCGATAGGCTTAGTCCGGAGAGCGTAAGCTGGAGTTCGCTATTCACCTTTTTCAGAATACTATGAAGCCCTAAAAAGGCTGAATTAATGATAATCGCAAAAGCTAACGCTGAATAGAACAACATATCCTTTGCGATATATTGTAATGGCTCGCCCTGATCATTGATATAGATCAAAACATCGTCTGGATAATTGGCGTAGGATATCAGAAATATCAGAAACGCAAAGATCATTGCGGCCCACGCCATAGCATTAAAGAATCGAGGTATCATAGTAGCAATATAAAGCTGCAAGTTTAGTTAATTATCCTGTGGAGCTAATCAATTGTCGGCAAAATATTAACTTTGAATCGATAAGTAACTCGTTATGAATCTTAACCCTATTGTACTCAGTATTCCAATATTTTTTCTGCTCATTGGCATTGAGTTGATTGTGCATCATTTTTCACAGAAAAAGGCATATCGATTAAACGACGCGGTTACAAATATTAGTTGTGGTGTAACACAACAAGTATCGGGAGTGTTCTTAAAATTATTCGGTATTGGATTATACACGCTGGTTTATGAATACCTAAGCATATGGTCTATTCCCAGCACCTGGTACACATTAATCATTCTTTTTATTGCAACAGATTTCGCTTATTACTGGGCACACCGCATGAGCCACGAAATAAACTTGTTCTGGAGCGGCCATGTCGTTCATCATCAAAGCGAAGACTATAACTTATCTGTAGCGCTCAGGCAAAGTTCATTTCAAACAATATGGACGGCTGCGTTCTATTTACCGCTGGCTATTATTGGATTTAGGCCTATAGACTTTGTGCTTATGGCTGCACTAACGACCCTCTATCAGTTTTGGATTCATACCCCCTATATTAAAAACCTGGGTTTTCTTGAATATATAATTGTTACACCATCTCATCACCGTGTTCATCATGGGCGCGATCCAAAATACATCGACAAAAACCATGGCGGTGCTTTTATTTGGTGGGATATGATGTTTGGTACCTATCAAAAAGAAGAAGAAACACCGACCTACGGGGTTACAACCCCGGTAGCCAGCTGGAACCCTGTATGGGCTAATTTTAGTCATTTTCAAATTATGAAAAATGATTTGAAGAAAATATCTGGCTTTACCGACAAATTGAAATATCTGTTTTATAAACCGGGTTGGTTGCCAGAATCTTTAGGAGGTTACCGCCCTGCCCCTCCTGTTGATAGGGAGACCTATCAGAAATATCAAACCAATATTTCCAAGAGTTTGAGCATCTACGTCCTCTTTCAATATGCAGTACTCTTAG
>CBDUMS010000048.1:0-27064 GCA_965368405.1 uncultured Cyclobacteriaceae bacterium | reverse complement strand
TCGTGATCGGCCTTTTGTATGGGTTCCAGTGATTCTTCAAGCTTCTCCTCAAGGTCTTCTACAGACTCTTCTACCTTTTGCTTTAAGCCCAGCAGGGTAGTAACGTTAAAGAAGTAGATTACGAAAACGATTAATGAAAACAAGAGCAACAGTATCGTACCCCAGCCAACCAAGCTATTAATAAGTAATGCAAGATCGTAACCCAAACCTCCACTTAAAAAGCTCAATTCAGTAGGTTCTTCCACGCTGTATACTATATCTCCTAAAAAGAGACTAACCCAAACCAGAAAAAACACGACAAACAACGAAGCGGATTTTAATGGCAAAATTGATCGCCTAAAGACAACTCTATAACCAAACAGGAATAATAAGGGTGGAATTAAGAATGATGCAACGCCAAACCATTCGAATATGAAATAATGGGCAGCAATTGCTCCATAAAGCTTCATCCAGTTATCTACTTCTAAGCCAGACTGAAAAAGTCCAATCTCCTGAACCGATTCTACAACACTTTGGTCGGCCTTCCCTGTAAATAAATATGAAATAAAAGATACTAATAGGAATAGAGACAAAACCAAAAGAAAAAACCCAATGGTAAGCTGAAAACGCCTATCTTGAAATAAGCTTAGCTTAAAATTAAATGACCTTTTAGGCCCCTTATCTTTCGAACGAAATGAGTTTGATTTATAGGTATTTTTTGCCATCTACTGTAGTTAGCCACAAATTAAGCTAAATATGATCGGTCTTGCTGATAAAAATGATAAAATAACACTAACCCAAGCAGATTTACAACTTATACTCCTGCATTTAAGATAGCCTTGTTGATCTTTTTAATAAATCCGGGACCATTATAAATATATCCTGTATAAATCTGAATCAGGTTGGCACCGGCCTTTATTTTTTCAACTGCGTCAGCTGGGTTCATAATACCTCCGACACCTATTATGCATAAATCTGGACCTAGTGCCTCTCTTAAGTATTTAATTACTGCTGTTGAGCGCTCGGCCAATGGACTGCCACTGAGGCCCCCAGCGCCAATATCGTCCACATGTTTTTTGGCCGTTTTTAACCCCTCCCTGCTAATCGTAGTATTTGTGGCAATCACACCGCTAATTTTTGTCTCTTTTACAATCTCCACGATATCAGAAAGCTGGCTATCGGTTAAATCTGGTGCGATTTTTAAGAGGATGGGCTTGGCTATTTCTTTGCCACTATTACGCTCCATTAAATTATTGAGTAATGCCTTCAAGGGCTCCTTACTTTGCAATTCGCGGAGATTTGGTGTATTCGGAGAGCTCACATTCACTACGAAATAATCGACCTCTGCATGCAATGCTTCAAAGGCATATTCGTAGTCGTGGGTAGCCGATTCATTTTCGGTGAGCTTATTTTTACCGATGTTTCCTCCAACAATAACATCCGACTTTCTTGTTCGCAAGCGCTTAACAGCCTCATCTACTCCGCCATTATTAAAGCCCATGCGGTTAATAAGTGCTCCATCTTTAGGGAGTCTAAAAAGTCTTGGCTTATCATTCCCCGGCTGGCCTTTCGGTGTTAGCGTTCCTATTTCTATGGCACCAAACCCAAACGGAGCCAATAAATCAATCATCTCAGCTTCTTTATCAAACCCTGCGGCCAGGCCTACAGGATTTTGAAATTTAAGACCAATAATATTTCGTTCCAGACGCTTATCCTGTATGGTATAATATCTTTTCGTCAGGTAGGCGACACCTGGGATAAAAAAAATGATTCTTAGAAGATTAATGCTAATCGCGTGAATTGTTTCTGGCGAAAAGAGAAAAAATATGGGTCGGATTAGGAACTTATACAAGGCACTAATTTTTTATGCAAATATAGCCTAATTCGAGACTGATTATTCGCCACGTTATTGATGAATTTTAACTTCTTGGATGATAATCCTTAATAATTTGCTTGAGGTAGGTTTTGTCGAGATGGGTGTATATTTCCGTAGTAGTAATCGACTCATGGCCGAGCATTTCCTGAACTGCACGCAGGTCGGCACCGCCTTCGATGAGGTGGGTTGCAAAGGAATGCCTAAAGGTATGTGGACTTATCTTTTTGTTAATTCCTGCGGCCGCGGCGAGGTTCTTTATAATGGTAAAGATCATCACTCGAGTTAGGCGCTTGCCGCGACGATTAAGAAAAACCATATCTTCTTCTCCCGGTTTAATTTCGATATGCACCCGTGATTGCTCAAGGTAAATATTCAGGTATTTAATCGCCTCCGAACCAATGGGCACAAGCCTTTCTTTATTGCCTTTACCAATAACACGGATAAACCCCGCCTCCAGGAACAGATTCGTTTTTCGTAAATTAATTAATTCGGATACCCTAAGTCCAGAGCTGTATAAGACTTCCAGAATCGCTCTGTTTCGTGCACCTTCCGGCTTTGAGTGGTCGATTGCATCCAAAAGGTTATTGATCTCATTTACATCAAGGGTATCGGGTAGTTTACGACCAAGTTTTGGTGCATCTACCAAGACCGTTGGATCATCGCTAATTTTTTTTTCGATGATCATGTATTTGTAAAAGCCCTTTATTCCGCTGATAATTCTTGCTTGCGAATGTGCGGCTAATCCTAATTGGTTAAGTTCTACCAAGAAAGAGGTGAGTGTGGTGGCCGATACTGCGTCGATAGGAATAGAACTGGAATCGTTTTCACAATAGGCCTGGAGCTTGGTAATGTCTCGAACGTATGCTTCGATAGAATTATCCGATAGCCCCCTCTCTAGTTTTAAGTAGTTCTTATAATCCCTAATTTCTGAGGTCCATTCCATTTACCATAAAAATAGCTACTTATAACCAATCCATTTGGAACAAAATATTAGGGTCGATTTTATGAAATCGAACAAAATCTTACTTTTCATCAACAACATTGCTTAATTTGTACTTATGAATATCCACATAATAAATGGACCTAACCTTAATTTACTAGGAACCCGTGAACCTGAAGTCTACGGCGATCAGTCATTCGATGCATTTTTTACTGCACTGAACGATCGATTCCCGGACCTTAGTCTAACCTATTTCCAATCGAATATAGAAGGTGAGATTATCTCTAATTTACAAGAGAATGGCTTTTCGGCAGATGGAATTGTTCTAAATGCAGGTGCATATACCCACACTTCGGTTGGTATCGGCGATGCAATTGGTGCCATAGAAACACCAGTAGTTGAAGTACATATTTCTAATATTTATGCGAGAGAATCATACCGTCATCAAAGTTTACTTTCGGGTAAATGTGTTGGTCTAATTTCCGGGTTAGGCTTAGATAGCTATCGATTAGCTATCGAGTACTTTTTAAATTCTCTTAAGTAGCATCAATTATTCTTTTGGTTCGCTAGTTTTGCGCATATTTTATACAAATGCATCTAAATTTTAAAGAAATTGCGTCCGTTTCACTTATTCTATTTTCGGTAATAGATATGATCGGTAATGTTCCAGTTATTATTGATCTCAGAAAAAAGGCTGGGCATATAAAATCGGCTATGGCAACGATCTTTGCCGGTCTGCTAATGATTGTATTTCTTTTTCTTGGCAGTTCAATACTAGGATTATTTGGCATTGATGTTAATTCTTTCGCAGTAGCGGGAGCAATAATTATGTTTATAATATCATTAGAGATGATATTAGGCGTAACTATCATGCAACACGACTCGACTAGTTCCGGATCGGCCTCTATTGTACCACTAGCATTTCCTTTAATTGCCGGTGCGGGCACATTAACGACCATCATATCGCTTAAGGCAATGTACCTCACGGAAAATATCTTAGCGGGAATTATTATCAACTTGGTTTTTGTTTACCTCGTTTTGAAATCTGCAAACTGGCTGGAAAAGAAGATTGGTCCCTCGGGATTTAGTGTATTAAGGAGAGTATTTGGTATTATCGTATTATCGATTGCAATAAAACTTTTTAAAGACAATATTGGCCTCTAAGAATCCCATTTTACTATATACCGATGGCGCGGCCAAGGGAAACCCTGGCCCAGGTGGCTATGGCGTTGTACTGAAATTTGGAAAACACTCGAAAGAACTAAGTGAAGGTTTTCGAAATACCACGAATAACAGGATGGAGCTGCTCGCTGTAATTAAAGGCTTAGAAGCACTAACTACTAATGAATACCCGGTAAGAATTTATTCCGATTCTAAGTATGTTGTGGATGCCATAAACAAAGGTTGGTTGCGGAGCTGGCAGAAAACAGGCTTCAAGAAAAAGAAGAACGTGGATTTATGGCAAAGATTTCTGAAGTCACAAAATAAGTTTAGTCTTAGTTTCCACTGGGTAAAGGGTCATGCTGGTCATCCTGAGAATGAGCGTTGTGATACATTGGCCGTAGAAGCAGCAGAGGGTGGAACGCTATTAATAGATGAAGGCTATGAAAATAGTTAAACCCTAGTTACATCTTTTTGATCTAGCTTTTCCTCGATAAAATCGAAACCAAATTCTTTTAGCTCTGCCAGAATAGGGCTGTATATTTCTTTTTTAATGGGTATATGAACTCCGGGTATATCAATCTTACCTTCCAAGATTAATTTGGTTGCAATTCCAATCGGCAAACCAACCGTTTTAGACATGGCGGTATTCACATCATCATCACCAATCGACACCATAGTGGCATGCTCCTCTTGCTCTATCCCCTCATCATCGATATAATTAAACTTATGCCACATAACAATCATATCTTTATCCTCTTCCTCTAGCGCCCATTTTTTCATTAGAATATGCTCGAGAATTTGTGCTGGTGTTCCTTTTTCAAGGCCGACTGGCTCATCAGAGAACATTCCTAACCAGGATACTTTGTACATCTCCTCCGACTCCATATCAAGATTTAGATAATGGGCCAGTTTTAGCTCTACAGAATCGCTTGGGTTGTAATATAGAAACGAATTTGTGAAGTCGCGATGAGTCATTTCACTAACATTTTCAAGCTCATAGCTATCGTCGGTTGCCCCTAGCTGAACGAACACATCCCATGCCTTACAAAAGCCTGGTCTACGTAAGGTACCACGGTATAATGTATCAATACCGCGTAGATCATAAACATCAAGATACTTAAGAGAATCTCGATTAGCGTATCCTTCGAAGTAGCCATAGCCAGGAATATGAATCACCTCCGTCCTTCGAAATAAACGCTGGTATGGGATATATTTAAAACGTCCGTGCTGAATAAACTTAACATAACCTTGGCCAGCTAATACAACATTCCGTGGATTCCACGTGAATTTATAGTGCCATGGATTATCGTCATTCAGATTAGTTTCTATTAACCCGCCAGTAAAGGATTCAAATCCTACCAAATCGTAATTTTGTTCCCTTATTCTATCAATCACCGCCATCGCCGACATATGATCGATTCCTGGGTCGAGGCCACATTCGTTTAGAAAAATCAATCCCTTTGCTTCGGCCTCCTCATTCATGGCTTTCATTTCTGGGGTAACATACGATGCCGTAACGAGATGCTTACCTGCCGCTAAACAAGCTTCTGCCACCTGAAGGTGAAATTTTGCTGGCAACATACTTATAGTAAGGTCGGCTGCACTTACCTCCGCAGTAAGTTGCGCAGTATCGCTCGCGTCGAATTTAAAGGTCCTGGCTTTTCCTTGTGCCTTTTCTGCTGCAATTTCGGGGGCAACATCGCCAATGGCAAGACTCCATGATTTTTGTTCACAGGTAGTTACAAGGTAATTAATGAGGGTACTTGCCGAGCGTCCGGCACCTAGTAAAAGTATGTTTTTCATTGGATGATTATATCTACCTCAAAATAAGGTTAAGAATTAGTTAAGGCAAACAAAAAATAGGAATTAATATTTATATATATTTCAGTTAAATTTGAGCATAAGCCTATTCATGAGCAATTTTACAGAAAAGAGTAAGGAGGATCTTAACAGTAATCAAAAGCGCGTAATGGATGCTGCGATTAAGGCCATTGAAACTTCTTATTCCCCGTATTCAAAATTCGAGGTGGGCGCCGCCATTTTACTTAGCGATGGCACAATAATCACAGGAAGTAATCAGGAGAACATGGCCTATCCCTCCGGTACTTGTGCCGAACGGGCAGCCTTGTTCAGTTTCGGTTCTCAAGCACATCAATCTAAGATTTCTATTTTGGCGGTTTTTGCCAAAAATTATAACAGCGAAGTGCTTGCAACAGGTGCACCCTGCGGTGCATGCAGGCAAGTAATGCTAGAGTATGAGATAAAGCAAAATGACCCCTATGAGGTAATTTTTTATCACGACGATAAATACATTATCGCGCCTAGTGCAAGCTCACTTTTGCCCTATCATTTTCATCTAAGCCAGATTAATGAGTGAAGAAATATTAAAAGCACTCATCCGTCTATTCGCCATCATTAGTAAGCAAGATGGCGGAGTAACCGAAGGGGAACGAGACTATGTAATTGCCTTCTTTAAGCAACAACTCGGGCATGATGACATAAAACAATACATAACCCTTTACGATACCTATTCGGGTTATGGGGAAGAAAAAACTCCTGGTGGGGTAACTACCCTGCAAGATTCGGTACAAGCCCTAAAGGTTAGCAAGAAGATTAATCAAACCTTAACGCAGCGGCAAAAAATCATTGCCATTATAGAAGCGATTGGGTTAATTAATTCTGATGGGCAATTTTCTGAACTAGAATTAAGGGTACTTGATACGGTAGCTTCTGTCTTTAATCTTAAAGACGAAACTTTACTATTGCTGCGACAATTTGTCTCGTCTGAGCAACTTCATGCCTATAATACTAATACTACTTTGGTAGCGGGCCATCAGGTACGAGAAAGAACTGATGCGCTTTTCCTGGAGTTGGCCATTGCCGGACAGCTCACCTTTATTTATGAAAAAAGCACAGATCTCTATTTTGTAAAATACGAAGGCACTGAAGAAATAACTCTCAACGGCATTACCGTTATTGCCAAGCGGCCTTATTTATTCTCTGTTGGCAGTACTATTAAACTTCCGCGCGGACAGTCGATCTATTTTAGTGATATAATTTTTCGATTCAGTCGCAGCCAAAATAGAGATAAGCTTTCCTTCATCGCTTCTGATCTTGAATTTAGATTTCCAAAATCTGATAATGGGGTCAAAAAGTTAACAATTGAGGAATCTGAAGGTCAACTCATAGGAATTATGGGAGCTAGTGGTTCAGGGAAGACTACTTTATTGAAACTATTATCCGGAATACTTAAGCCAACGGAGGGGACAATAAAGTTAAATGGCATGGACATCGGCGACCTTGGCGAGCACTTAGAGGGCTCCATCGGTTATGTCCCGCAGGATGATATCCTTTTTGAAGAGCTTACGGTCTATCAGAACCTTTATTATAATGCTAAGTTGAGTATTTCAGACAAGAGCAAAGAAGAGATTGATAAGATCATTAATCAGATATTAAAAAATTTAGGGTTAGAGCACACTAAAGACCTAAAGGTTGGTAATGTACTAAAGCAGACAATTAGTGGCGGCCAACGTAAACGACTTAATATTGCTTTAGAGCTTACCCGACAACCACCGGTGCTATTTGTCGATGAACCAACATCCGGACTATCCTCCCGTGATTCGGAAAATGTTATAGACCTGCTAAAAGAGCTTACATTAATGGGTAAACTCATCTTTGTGGTTATCCATCAGCCTTCTTCAGACATCTATAAAATGTTTGATAAGGTTGTGATAATGGATGTTGGCGGCTATCCTATTTTTAATGGCAATCCGATTGAGGCTATATCTTATTTTAAGAGCATCAGCCAGCAACTCGACCAGACTAAGGTTATATGTGAGACCTGTGGCAACGTTAACCCAGAGCAGATTTTTAATATTATTGAAGCAAAGGTTGTCGATGAATTTGGCAATTTCTCAGATAAAAGAAAAATTACGCCTGAAAACTGGTATGAATACTATCAGACTAAGTTACGAATCAACGAGGTTGATGAGATTAAAGCGCTACCTAAAACCTCTTTTAAGCTACCATCACTCATAAACCAATTTTCCATATTTCTTAAGCGAGATGTGCTTTCGAAGGTAGCCGACAAGCAGTATATGCTCGTTAATTTATTAGAAGCTCCCCTATTAGCTCTTATCCTCGCCTATGTAATTCGCTATAAAAATAGTGTTACCGGCGAATACCTGTTTATGGACAATGATAATATTCCGGCATATCTGCTCATGTCTATTATTGTTGCCCTCTTTCTTGGCCTTTCCATTAGTGCCGAAGAGATTATTAAGGATAGAAAGCTGCGAGCAAGGGAGCAATTTCTCCATCTAAGTAAGGGCAGCTATTTATTGTCGAAAATTGCAATTTTATTCACCATGTCGGCCTTCCAAATTCTTGTTTTTATTCTGATTGGCAATTCGATATTGGAGCTTAAAGACATGTCGTGGAGCTTTTGGCTGGTTTTATTTAGTACTGCTACGTTTGCCAATGTGTTAGGATTAAATATTAGTTCTGCATTTAAATCGGCTATCACGGTCTATATTATCATTCCTGTTATTCTTATCCCTCAAATGATTTTATCGGGGCTGCTCTTCAGTTTCGACAAATTAAATAACACCATTAGCTCCGAGGGCAAGGTTCCGCTTATTGGCGATACCATGACTTCGCGCTGGGCGCTTGAAGCTTTGGCTGTAGATCTATTTATCAACAACCGCTATCAATACCCTATTTATGCAGCGGAAGCCGATAAGCGAAATGCTAATTATAAATCGTCGTACTGGACCAAGGAGGTAAAAAATAAGGTGAATTATGTTGCTAAGAACTTCTTGGATGAAGAACCGGTTACGGCGAGTTTAGTGGATGATGCTCTCCTTACCATTAAGAATGAAATAAACGCAGAACCTTTTAAGGGAAAGCTCGAAGGTGTGAATCTGGATAGCCTTTTACGAAGAGACCGAATTTCCCCACGCATGTTGCTGTCACTTCATACTTACATCCGAAATGCAGATACGCATTATGCCGAACTCGGCGTTGAAGCACAAAAGAAAATGGATAGAATTATCGGACTTCTGGAGAACTCAGATCAATATGATTATGATGCCGCAGAATTTAGAAAACTCTATTTTAATGAAAACCTCTCGAATCTAGTTCGGAATTCCGAAACAGAAGACCGCATTGTAGAATATGAAAATCGTTTTATGCGAAAAATAGACCCGATTTTCTTTGCTCCACAAAAGCCAGAAAACATACTTAATTATAGAACTCATATGTATGCGCCAGTGAAGTACCTTTTTGGTTTTAAAATTGATACCTACTGGTTTAATATTATAGTTATTTGGTCGATGACAATACTGCTTTACCTCATCCTCTATTTCGATTTATTACAAAAAATTGTAAATCTGAGGTGGTTTAGGCGTAATTAAGACCATTTTAAAGGCTTTTATTATCAAGATATATTTTTATACATTTGCTCATCTAACAAAAACATTATGAAATCTTCTTTTTATACCATTTTGCTTGGGTTAATCATTGCCTGCGGGGGAAGCAAGAAACCTGATTTAGCAGAAGTGGAGAATACGCTTGCTGCTGAGGAGCTTGCACTTCCAGAAATATCTTCAGAAAATATCGAAGCAATTCTATCAAGTATTCCTCATCCCCTTGAGCTAGCTTCGCATGTTCAGGAATCGGGTATTGAATATAATGCAGACTACCTAAATAATACCGATAATTACTCCAACTATAATACGAGTAATGATCGTGCCTTAAACCTAGGAATCTATGGCGCTGATTTAGGATATACCAACCTCTACAGCCAGGTGCAAGATGGTATCGATTATCTTACCGTTGTGGGAAAACTTTCGGACGATCTAAACATTGGTCAGTTTTTTAATTTTACAGACCTCAGAAGACTTATTGATAATAACTCTAACCTTGATTCGCTTCTCATGATCACGAATCAGAATTTTGATAATATCAACAACCACTTTGTACAACAGAATAATGCGAGCTTAAGCACTTTATTATTAATGGGAGGTTGGTTAGAAGGGCTCCATATTACCAATCAGGTGGCATTAACACAATTAGAGAACCCTAAACTTCGCGAACGCGTTGGTGAACAAAAAATAGTACTTGATAATATTATTATTCTTCTCTCAGTTTATAGTGAAAGCGATGCCCAGATAAAGGAACTGCTTGCTGATATGAAAAGGTTAGAAAAGGCTTATGCCAATGTTAGCATTAGTTATAAGTATGAAGAATCTACCTCTCAAATTGTTGATGGCGTACTCGAAATTGTTAGTAATAGCACGAGTCAAGTTGCAATTACTGATGAAGACATCAAAAAAATTGCAGAGATTGTAGAAGAGGTAAGAACTAAAATAATAGGATAGATCGTCCTTAAAAGTAAATAAAAGACAAAAATGAAAAGGCTTGTAAATTTTTTAATACTTATTGGAATATCATCGAGTGTTGCCTTTGCGCAATGTGATGCTTCGCAACGAGCAGCTGGTTGTGCCCCTAATCCTGACTCAGGGTATACACTCATAAAAACCTTCGAGGTTGATGGTAAGGGTGGGGAAAAAGAAAAAATCGAATATTCATATGTATTTACCAAGGGCACAAAATACCTGGTAAACGTCTGTGGCAATCAAGATTCGCCAGATGGTGTTGTGGTAACCCTGTATGATAAATATCGCAACAAAGTAGCTACAAATCTTGTGCAAGGTAATGTTGTAAAAGCATTTGCCTACCCATGTTCTGCAACTGGTATCTACTATATCACATACACCTTCGAGAAGTCTGCAGAGTATTGCGGCGGTAGCACAATCGGTTTTAAACGCGCCGGGTAGAGCTTAGTCTCTCTTAACCATGGTAGAACTTGCCTGAACCTTTGGCAGGACGATAACATCACTTAGGTTTACGTGATCTGGCCTTGTAACCATAAACAGGGCAATATCTGCGATATCCTGAGCCTGTAGTGCTTTAATATCGCTATACACCGAAGCGGCACGTTCCTTGTCTCCTTTAAAGCGAACTTCCGAAAACTCAGTTTCGACCAAACCCGGGCTTATCTGACTCACCTTAATGCCATACTGGTTAAGATCCATTCGCATTCCGTTGTTTATGGCATCTACAGCGTGTTTAGAAGCACAATAGACATTGCCATTCGGGTAAACTTCTTTTCCAGCGATGGAGCCAATATTGATAATATGGCCCATTTTACGCTCAATCATACCTGGAATGACCGCTTTAGAAACATAGAGTAAGCCCTTTACATTTCCATCAATCATTGCATCCCAGTCATCAATATCACCTGTTTGGATGGGAGACAAGCCATGGGCATTCCCGGCATTATTAATAAGCACGTCTATGCTCTTGGCTGCTACAACCGGTGCCAGAACTTCATGAACCCTTTCACGGTCACGAACATCAAAAATCAGGTACTCAACTGTGACTTTTTCAGCCAACTCCTTCTGCAACGCAAGTAAGCGGTCTTCCCTCCGACCACAGATAATTAAGTTATAATTATTCGCGGCGAGTATTCTTGCAATAGCTGTACCAATACCCGAACTGGCACCTGTTACCAATGCTGTTTTCATAAAATTATGTTGTGAATTAATCAGGCCATTCTTTGGCCTTTTTCAGAGTGAAAATTTACTGAAAATGGAAGTAAAACGATAATGTTTTTGTTCGTAAATCCTCTAAGCCTATGCTCTTTTCGTTTATAACCGGACTAAGCAGGTTGCGCAATCCATATGCGAAGCGTACTTCCGGAGAAAATTTAAAGAGGGGGTAGTACATGTCGAGCCCGAAACCAATTTCGAGATTAGCATTGAAGGTTTCCAGCTGCAGCCTGTTTTGGTCTTCCTCTAAACCTGATCGACCCGCTGCTTCAATAATTGGGGTTACTCCACCCACCATGTACATCCTAATGTTATTCCGTCGTTGGGATTTATATTTGAACAAAATAGGAAATTCTACTCCAGTACTTTCAACCAGCTCTGTTAACTTTTCGCCACCCACGTAATTATAATCAACCACATACTCCGCGAAAGAAACGGTCGGAGTAATACGCACATCAAGAAATTGTGCCAACTTAAAGTTTACAATAAAACCCAGTTTAAAGCCTGGTCTTTTACGAGGCAAGATAGAGTGGACGCTATCCATCGCCGGGGTGGTAAAATAATCGGAATACTTTAATTGAAATGAGGTGCTATGCGCTCCTAGAGTGAAGCCATAGGTTACTATCTTCCTTTCGTCGTATCGTGGGTTAAAAACCTCTTGGCTCGATTGGGCCATTGCCCCTCCTGCCAGCATTAATACCGAAAGGAATAGGGCTACTTTCGTGCCCAGTATATTGAACTTATGCCAAAGGTAAGTGGAATACATTTCGCTTCTTTATAGCCAACCTCATTTAAAATCTGTAAAAAATCTTCGCCGTCTGGAAAAGCCGCTACTGATTCTGGTAAATATTGATAAGCAGCATTATCCTTTGAAACCAGCCTGCCAATTTTCGGTAAAATAGTGTTAAAATAGAACTTATACAATTGCTTCACCGGGAATTTGGCAGGTTTCGAAAACTCTATAATCATCACATGGCCACCATTATTGGTAACTCGATACATTTCACTTAACCCTTTTTTAAGGTTTTCGAAGTTCCTTACACCAAATGCAACGGTTACCGCATCAAACTTATTATCTTCAAAGGAAAGTTTTTCGGAGTCGCCAAGCTCCATACTAATTAACTTATCGAGCCCCTTCTTAATCATCTTTATCCTACCGACCTCAAGCATACCTTCAGAAATATCAACCCCAACAATGGAATCAGGCTTGAGTCTGGATGATTCAACGGCAAAGTCGCCGGTACCAGTTGCAATATCAAGAATCACCTTTGGGTTATAGGGCTTGAGTAAGCGAACCGCTTTTTTACGCCACAGGATATCTATCCCCAGGCTTAAGGTATGATTCAACAAGTCGTACCGCGGACTTATGTTGTTGAACATATCCGCAACTTGTTCCTTTTTCGTTTTATCTTCTTCTTTATAGGGTACTACCTGCATAGTGATGAATTAAGGCACAAAGTTCTCCTTATTTTTTGCCAATGAAAAATCTGGAGATGTGAGTTATTGTATAACCTTAAATTCTACTCTTCGGTTCAACTCTCGACCTTCTTTTTCCTGGTCGTTACTCGCTAGAGGAAATTTAGCTCCTTCGCCCTTGGTATCAATTCTAGAGGCGCTAATTCCTTTCGCAACCATGGCTTGTTTAACCGTGTTTGCACGACGGAGCGATAATCCTGAATTATACTTTTCTGCTCCAATAAGATCGGAATGTCCTATAATTAGAATTTTGGCCGATGGGTTATCCTTCATAAAGGCAACAGCTGCATCTACTTTATCCGTGTATTCAGTCCTGAGTTCCGCTCTGTTAAAATTAAAATAAACATTTCTAAGCTTCTTGCTCACAACAACCGGTCTGGGCGGTTTAACAGGTTCTAAAGGAATTAGATCTACCGATCGCTCCATTTCAGAATCTGTCTCCCCTACTGCTGGCAGGCTGATAGTTATTAGCTGCTCTTCATAACCAGGTGCTGTTACTGTAAGCACATAATCGCGTGGCTCAGCAGGATTTGTCACAAATTGATATTCTCCTGTAGCTACTTTAGAAGCAAGTAGCCTATCATCGCCCTCTTTTTCAGCCATTCTAAGGGACGCATCAGTTGCGGCATTCTTCTCGTTAAAAATCTTCACTTTTAAGGTAATCTTTGGTGATGGCACAGGTGACTTCACCTCTTGATGTTGTAAAACCTCTGGGATAGTGAGCATGTATACATCCGTATTGCCATAGCCGTCGTTGCGCGCAGATGAATAAAATGCATTATACCCATCCTTAGTTGGCACAAAGTAGATATCATGATCGGGAGTATTGATCGGGTAGCCCATATTTTCGGGTGGACCCCAGGCTTGCATAGCGCTATCGTAGGTTACCCGATAAATATCGAAGCCCCCCATTCCTTCGCCACCTTCGCTACTGAAATATAGAGTTTTGCTATCGTAGCCAATAAAGGGGCTATCTTCGTCGTAGATCGTATTAATTTCATCACCAAGATTCACTGGCTCGTCCCATTCTTCTTTACGGTTTTTTTGGGTCATCCAGATATCTAAGCCTCCATGTCCGCCCTCTCGATCACTGGCAAAGAATAATGTTCTTCCATCGGGAGCAATAGAAACTGTGGTTTCAGCATAAGGCGTATTAATCGGTTTTCCCATGGGCTTTGGTTCTGCCCATTCGCCATCAGCTCCCCGCTCAGAAACAAAAATATCACCCCCATTATCATCTTTATAGATATAGAGCGAGGTGCCATCTTTCGATAATCCTACGTTAGAATCGTGATAAAGCGTATTAATCGGTTGCCCTATATTTTCAGCAGGAATCCATACCGAATCGACCTTAATACTCACAAATATATCTTCGTAGGGCTCATTATCGCTAGCCACATCGGGGTTTAGGTTCGATTCCTGTCGTCTCGAAGTAAATATTAATAGGTCTTCATTTTCGTTAATTACCGGGGCATAATCGGCATTGGCCGAGTTGATGCCAGCACCTATGTTCCTGATATCAACTTCTTCGGGAAACTCAACCATTATTTTTCCTTGCTCACACTCATAAAGCTTCCTTTCCACCTCTGCATCGGTTGCAAACTCCTTAGATGGCGGCTGTCTGCCTGCTATCTTTTGTTTATACCTGCTGTAATAATTAATCGCATCATCGAACTTATAATCGTAATGATAGGCCACCCCAATTTTGTAGAGGATATCAAAACTATACTCTGAGTCTAATTCAAGCACTTTTAGGAAGTATTCCGTAGCGGCTCCCTTATCGATCGATTGCAAGGTTGTAATCCCTGCCATGTAGTTTGCCCTAACATTATTGCGATCCATATTAACGGCAGTAATGTAGAGCTCCCGTGCCTCCATAACGGCAAGGGTTTGATTATAGATCTCATCTCCGATCTCCACCATTTGCGCCGCAGTCGCGATATTATCCTGTGCGTAAACCCTTCCCCATGAAAGATTCAATAGGAAAATAACGATCAGGTAGGTGTAGGTTCTTTGGTTTTTGGCCATAAATCTTAAATGCTTAATGAATGCACTGCCTTCATTAATCGCGTTAATCTTCTCCAATACTAAGCAATTATCCGTTATTTTGCTACCTACAACTAGGATAAATAGCAGTTATAAAACAGTAGATAATAGAACCTTGAATATAAAAACCGCCAGCTTTCTTCTAAGTAATTCTGATTATCGAAAATGCCCAAGCGATAAGAAACCTGAATTTGCCTTTATTGGACGATCCAATGTAGGGAAATCGTCCTTAATTAACAGTCTAACGCAGCGCAAGGCATTAGCTAAAATATCGGGCAAACCCGGCAAGACGCAGTTAATTAATCATTTTATAATTAACGAAGCTTGGTATCTTGTTGATTTACCGGGTTATGGCTGGGCTAAAGTAAGTAAGACTAGTAGAGCTGATTTTCAAAAAATCATTACCGGGTATTTATTAAATAGGGAATCGTTGATCACAACATTTATTCTGATTGATATCCGGTTAGAGCCTCAAAAAATAGATCGCGAGTTTGTTAACTGGATGGGCGAAAACCATCAACCTTTTGTTATCCTCTTTACCAAGTGTGATAAACTGAGTAAACAAAAAATACAAAATTCTGTAAACACCTGGAAAAAGCAGCTGAAACAAGATTGGGAGGAGTTACCACCGATGATTGCCACTTCTTCTGTTAGCGACCTGGGCCGAGATGAAGTACTTAACTACATCGATTCTCTTTTGACTTAATTACTAATTCTTACTGGCGTCAAATAATTTCTGCTTCTCGCCTTTGGTGAGGCTTTCATAACCAGACTGCGAAATCTTATCGAGTATGGCATCGATTTCTTCCTGAGAGGTATCGGTAGTTGATTTCTGAGCACTACTGCTTGTAGAAGGGCGTTTTCTGGTTTTAGGATCCTTCCGATACGAAACCTTCACTTTTGGTTGTCGAACAAAAAAGCTCTTTATAAACAATAAAAAAGATTGAATCCATTTTCCCAGATCTGTGCCATTTTGAAGTTGTCTTATATAAACAAATCCTAAAGCTGCCCCACCGAGGTGAGCTAATTCCCCACCAGCATTTTGCCCGGTAGACTGAGCGAAGGCCAAAATAACATAGAAAAGCGCTATATATTTAATCTTAACGGGGCCGATAAACATCATAAAGATGGTGTAATTAGGCATAAAAGTTGCCGCCCCTACCACAACTGCAAAAACACCTGCAGAAGCCCCAAGCATCATTGATGTGTCCACTCGTTCAGCAAAAAACGGTATGGTATTATAAATGAGGATATAAAACACTCCCCCTGCTAAGCCACCCAAAACATACAAGTTCACCACTTTACTACCTCCCAGGAACTCTTTTATTATCTTACCAAACCAGTACAAAAACAAAAGGTTAAAAAGGATGTGGAAAAATCGTTCGTGTAGGAAAAAATAAGTAACTAAGGTCCAGGGGCGGGTAAGAAACTCCGGTACTGAAGATGGCAACATAAGCCAGTGCATCATCGCGTTATAGGCACCTCCGCCACCGGTAAGTGTTAATAATACACGCAAAACGATAAGCACCACAAACACGGCAAGATTGATCAGAATAATTTGCATCAGGCCATTATCGGGTCTGTTAAATGCGTTTTTAAACTCATCTAAAAGACCGCTTCCGCCTAAACTTCCGCCCGGTTGTCCGTATCCTTGATTATATCGCATTAATAAAAATTTCTTCTGTCCTTATTCCAAACTCTAATCATAATAAATGCAAATAGCATGCCACCCAAGTGGGCTAAATGAGCCACATTATCACTAGCGCTACCACTCGAAAATTCGGAATAAATGGCTATTCCTCCCAATATTAAAACAAAATATTTAGCCTTGATTGGTATGGGAGGAAAGAGCAGCATGAGCCGGGTGTTTGGAAATAACAATCCAAAGGCCATTAAAATTCCATAAATCGCCCCCGAGGCTCCAACCATCGGCACATTAATAACACTACTATAAATTCGTTCTACAAGCGAAATACTTTGATTTTCAGCGCTACGATCGTTCTCATTATCGCTATAATAATCAATGAAATTATAAACTTCCTCGGAGGGATATTTCACATAATTCGCCACAAAGATGGCAAAGTCATCAGGGTTGGGGTCGCTGATATAGGCCTCCATTTTGTTTTTCATTGGAATTGTTTGTCCATATTTAACCCCTTCGTAAAACACACCTGCGCCGATACCGGTAATTAGGTAAAAAGCTAAAAACTTCTTCGGGCCCCAAAATTGTTCCAGCATTGGTGCCAGGAATATCAAACCAAGCATATTAAACAGGAGGTGCATAAAACTGCCATGCGCAAACATGTAGGTAAAAAACTGGTAGGGTTGGAAGTGTGGCGATGCAATATGCCACAGGCCTAAAAATGCATTAACATTTCTCCAGCCAAGCAATGAAGGTACTAGGTAAGCTACTACCGTAATAAGCAGCAGGTTTTTTACCATGGGTGTTAATCGTGCAAACATATTTTATTAACTGAAGAAGTTATTTAATTGATTCAAATCTAAAATAAAAAAAGTGCTCTTACCATTAGGGTCGAAATTTGGGTTCTCGCAAGCGAAAAGGCGATCGATAATAGATCGGCACTCCAGTTTATTTAGCACCTGACCTTCGTTGACAGCCGCTCGTTTTGCCATAGCCCGTGCAAGATTATCCTGTTTCGATATACTCAGCTCAGTCTTATTCATCTTAAACTGCTCGATAAGGCCTTCAAAAAGCTTTTGCTCATTAGACGCCGCTAAACCCGCCGGGGTAGCATTAATAACAATGCAATTACCACCAAACTCTTCAAAAACAAAACCCAACGCAGTAATTTCATCCTGCAACTCCATTACGAGGGAATAGTCGCCAGGGTTTAATTCCAGGTTCACTGGGAACATACATTGCTGGGCATTTCCTGCTCTATTGGCGAGCTGGCCTATAAAACGCTCGTATAAAATTCGCTCATTTGCTCGAACCTGATTTACCAATAACAGCCCCGATTTTATTGGAGATACGATAAAGTTACCAAGTACCTGAAAAACAGTCTCGGGGTTTAACCCAAGCGATTCCGGATCCGTTTTTTCGTGTTCGAAAGATTCATCAGGAAGCGATGCGCCATTTTCGCGTTCGAAATTTAGCTTCGACTGCCTAATTTGATCATCATAAAGCTTCTCCCAATGTTCGAGATTTTGATCTTTCGGGATGTTTTTAAACTGGGCGTAATCCCTTTCCTTGGTGGTAGGCATCGCTTCGGTTGTTCGAAACTTACCAAAATTCACATCCTGGTCAAAATCTAACGAGGGCATTACATTATGAGACGCAAGCGCCTGTCGTACTGCAGCACGAATTACACCGTACACGGTACGCTCATCATCGAACTTTATTTCCGTCTTCGTGGGGTGAACATTTACATCGATATGCTTTGGGTCAATCTCAATAAACAGTGCATAAAATGGATGGGTATCGCGCGCCAGTAGACCTTCGAATGCATTAAGTATGGCATGGTGGAGATAGCCACTTTTAATAAACCGATTGTTAACAAAGAAAAACTGCTCGCCACGGGTTTTCTTGGCAAATTCCGGCTTCCCCAAATAACCCGAT
Source organism: uncultured Cyclobacteriaceae bacterium (assembly GCA_965368405.1). Lineage (GTDB taxonomy): Bacteria > Bacteroidota > Bacteroidia > Cytophagales > Cyclobacteriaceae > S012-113. The sequence goes on along the minus strand of CBDUMS010000048.1, from coordinate 8,390 downwards.
ATTTTAATGTGCTCAGTTTCTTCCTCACACTTCACCATCTGTTCTTTATACTGAGCACCAAACAGTCCGATTATTCTTTGCGATAGTTTTCCCGGTTGAAGATTATAATTCTCCAAATCGTTTTGGTAGAACTTAAAGCCCACCTGTGGGTTAGCAAGTGCAACACGCGTAAACTCGTCATTAATATGCCGCAGTTCCACCGCATTCGATTTGAGGAAATTCCTCCTTGCCGGAATATTGTAAAATAAGTTTTTTACGGCAATGGTTGTTCCAGGAGATGCTGTGGCCGGCTGCTGTGCTTTTACTTCAGTGGCTTCCACCTTAAGGTTAGAACCTAGTTCTTGATCCTCTTTTCGGGTGGTCATCTCTACTTGCGCAACCGCTGCTATGGAAGCGAGTGCTTCGCCACGAAAACCCATAGTGTGAATAGTAAAGAGGTCTTCCGCTTTGCGAATCTTTGAAGTTGCATGCCGCTCGAAACTCATTCGAGCATCAGTCTCGGTCATTCCAACGCCATTATCGATAATCTGGATCAGTCCTTTTCCTGCATCTTTGACCAATACGGTAATCTCACTGGCGCCGGCATCGATCGCATTCTCCATAAGCTCTTTCACCACCGACGCCGGGCGTTGCACCACTTCGCCAGCAGCAATCTGATTGGCAATCGAATCCGGTAATAACTGAATTGTATCGGGCATGCCGATTATTTGGTAAATAGTTTCTTAAAAACCATGTAGCCTAGCACCAGGCCAACTGTAATAAACAAGGCAATGTTTCCAAAATAGAGGTAGCCAACAACGCCACCAAACAATATCGCAGCAATAGTAAGTCGGATAAAACCTTCATTTTCCTTCTGAGGTGCACGTTTGGTAAAGGCGCCTTCTATCCTATCGCGTGCTGAATATTTTCCTGCTTTTTTGTCTGCTGCTATCCTTCTCCTTATTCTTTCTGTACGCTGATCAATATCCTCCTTTATGGGATCATAATGGCGCGGCTCGTAATTAAAGCGCTGATAAGACGGTATTCTGAGTATTGAAGGCAGCTTCATCCTGAAATTTATTACCTTAACGGCAATTACAAAACTAGGGTTTTTATTTATATATGCTAAATATAAGACGACTTATGCGCCTTAATATTTTAACGATTCTTATACATTTATTGCTTTCAGTATCCGCATCGGCGCAGTGGACTAAAGCAGATTGGAAAAGAGCGAAATCGGTTTCTATTTCAAATAAAATATATTCAAAATTATTGGTTCCTTATAAGCATGCCTTAGCGATCGAGAATAAAGTCTTTGGATATCTTGATGGTTATGTACCATCTCAAGACATGAACATGCGGGATAAGCTTGTAATTATTAATCTTGTTGGCCTAGATAATTATGCTGAGATTCCTTTCCCTAGTCGGGCAGCTCGTGCGAATTCCATGATTGCTCTACCTACCTGGATGCCTGCTCTTTTACAAGGCCATTATATTGCAGAAATTGAGGAAGACTCTTCTACGCTCTTTTATGGAATAGACACAACCGGCATCTTTACAGAGGCCACACCATACATGCATTTCGATAGCCTTTATAATGCATATCTGCGGCACAATTTTATCTATTACTCCAATCCTCAAGAAGATCTCGATGCTTACCTGGAATCGATTAAGCTAAAATCAAAGCGTAAAAATAAATTAAACGAGACATACCTCCTGCATACTTTACAACCCTTGCCTCAAGAGATTAAGAGCGCTGGTGAATCTAAAAAGCAAATGTTTCAGGACTGGGCAATTTCTGTTTATGCCACTAGTGCATCGCTTAAGGACGTAGAACGAAGGATAAGAGCTTCTAAGCAATCGATTATATACATACCTAATAATCAGGATCTAAAAATATTTAGCGATGTGCTCGAATCGTATAATAGCTTAAGCCTTGTGTATGCATCGGAAAATATGATGAGCGACACAGCCACTTTAAACCAAGCCGATCAGGTGATAATCCCCCTTCTGTCTTGGAGTAAAGAGTTAAACCAACTCATTGGTAAGCTATCGACTCTTAACGACCCCATAATTATTGAATTCGGTAAGTATTTTGACAACCAAGCTAATAATTTGGATATTTTCTCTGTTCTCGACCACAACGCATTAAGTGAAGCTGTTACTGCACAGCTTTTAAATGGTGTGTATAATGAGGAAGGTTTTGCAGAAAAGTTAGTTCTTGGCCTGCCCTCAGTCTATTCGGGTGTAGATACACTTATGATTACTCGTATCGACAGCCTTGTGAACTATGCTATTGGCAATCGAGCCATACCCGGGTGTCAAATTTTAATTGCACAGGATAATACGGTACTATTGAATAAGGCTTATGGTTACTACACTTACGATAGTATAAGGGCGGTTGATGAGAAGTCTCGGTACGACCTTGCCTCCCTCACAAAGCCTTTGGCTACTACCTATGCCCTGTTAAAACTGGTTGAAGAGAACAAAGTTGACTTGGACATACCATTAAGTAGCTATCTCCCCTATTTACAAGGAACAAATAAGGCAAAAATAACCACCAGGCAAGTGCTCTCGCATCAAGCCGGACTCTACCCCTACTATTCATTCTGGAAAAAAGCAATCAGCGAGCTTAAGGTAAAAGAAATGGACGGCTCAATCCAGGTAGGCTCAAAGTTATTTGTTGAACCCTACGTCTCCGATTCGATTACCGCATGGGCGGCCAGTTCTGACCTCCTTGCCGAACGAATAGACACGGTAACTCATGAACAATACATGTATAGCGATGTTGGTTTCTATTTTTTACAGGATTTAATTGAGCAAACGGTAAATCAACCTTTAGATGAGTACCTGAATAAAATTTACTATTCTGATTTAGGTACTGGCTTGCGATTTACCCCACTTAGATTCTACACCAAAGATGAAATTGTACCCACCGAATACGATGTATATCTAAGGAACGAACTGGTACAAGGTTTTGTTCATGATAGGAATGCTGCTTTAAAGGGTGGTGTAGCAGGGCACTCCGGGCTATTTGGTAATTCCATTGATGTGGCTGTAATGTTGCAATTGCAGCTAAATCATGGCTGGTATGGTGGGCGGCAATACTTCTCTCAAAAGGTAGCAGAAGAGTTTACTACCCGACATTTTGTAAACAACCGACGGGGATTGGGTTGGGATATGCCCGGACCAGAACCGGATGGGCCTGTTTCAAAATATGCTTCGGATGGAAGTTTTGGACATACAGGATTTACCGGAGTAACCATTTGGGCTGATCCGAAAGAAAATCTCATCTTTGTCTTTCTTTCGAATAGGGTTTATCCCACGGTAGAGAACAATAAACTTATTGAAGAAAATATAAGAACCAGAATACAGGACATTATTTACGAAGCAATACAAGCAAAATAAAGTAGTGAACTGTGAACGAAAAAACACTTAGATCGTTATAACAATATGAATATAGGAGTAGTCTGTTATCCAACATTTGGTGGAAGTGGGGTTGTTGCCACAGAATTAGGCAAAGCATTAGGCCAGCATGGCCATCATGTACACTTTATTACTTATGCTCAACCTACTCGTCTGGATTTCTTTAATGAGAACGTCTATTACCATGAGGTTACATTCGAAAACTATCCTCTTTTCAAGTATCCGCCTTATGAGATGGCGCTGGCTAGTAAAATTGTTGATGCCGTATCCTATGAAAAGCTCGATATTCTGCATGTCCATTATGCCATTCCCCATGCCTCATCGGCCTATATGGCCCAGCAAATATTAAAAACGAAGGGGATTGATATGCCTTTTGTGACCACACTTCATGGAACTGATATTACCCTCGTAGGACGAGACGAAACCTATGAACCAGTAGTTACTTTTTCCATTAATGCTTCTAATGGCGTTACTGCGGTCTCTAATGATTTAAAACGCCGAACACTTGAACATTTCGCTGTTACGCGAGATATTCATGTGATCCCCAATTTTGTGGACTTTACGCGATTTAAGAAGCAAGGCAAGGACCATTTCAAAAAGGCTATTTGCCCAAAGGGCGAACGCTTAATTGTACACACATCAAACTTCAGGAAGGTTAAACGTGTGGATGATGTGTTGCGCATATTCAAAATAATTAATGATTCTACACCATCGAAGCTTCTCCTTGTTGGAGATGGACCTGAACGTTCGCATATTGAGAACTTAAGTAAGGAGCTTAATATATGGGAAGACATCCGTTTTCTGGGTAAACTAGAAGCTGTTGAAGAGGTATTATCTGTTGCCGATCTTTTTATTATGCCCTCGGAGCAAGAAAGTTTCGGTCTCGCAGCATTAGAAGCCATGGCTTGCGAACTGCCAGTAATCTCAACGAATGCTGGTGGAATTCCTGAGCTTAATGTAAACGGAGAAACAGGGTTTATATCAGAAATTGGCGACGTAGAAGATATGGCGGCAAATTCTTTAAAAATACTTGATGAAAAAAACCTTCCTAAGTTTAAAGAGGCTGCATTAAAAAGAGCCAAAAAATATGACCAATCATTAATAGTACCGCAGTACGAAGCATTTTATAATGAAGTACTCGCTAATGGTAAGGTCTAAATTGTCAAATTTTAGTCAAGATTAATTATCTTTGCATTATACTGTGAATTAGAGTTGTTATGTCTGTAGAAGTTGTACCGCACAATAAAGGATCAAAAAAATTATTCGATAATAAGCTTTTAGAAAAGCTTACCCGAACACATATTGCTATTCCTATTAGTTTTTTTATTCTGTTCTCTGGAGGCCTGCTTTATTATAGCATTGCCGTAGTTGGCACTCTAACGGGATGGCAAACCACTGGTTTGTTTTTCGCTGGTTTGCTCATATTCACACTTGTTGAATACACGATGCACCGATTTTTATTTCATATCGGTACAAAAACAAAGAAACGTGAAAAGTTTCAGTACACCTTACATGGTGTTCACCACGAATATCCTAAGGATAAGGAACGTTTGGCGATGCCACCGGTAATGAGCATTACCATAGCTACTACCCTTTTATTTGGACTACGATTTGTCCTAAATGATATGGTATTCGCCTTTTTACCAGGCTTCTTAGTTGGATATGCGGGCTACCTTGCGATGCATTATATCCTACATACATTTAAGGCTCGTAAAGGATTCTTTAATTTCTTATGGGCAAACCACGCGGTTCATCATTACAAGGACCAGACTAAAGCTTATGGTGTAACATCGCCATTATGGGATATCGTTTTTGGCACGATGCCAAAAAAATCGCAGCTATAGATTACCACGCTTTCTGATTTTGCTAAAAATGCCCTCAGCACTGTTGGGGAAGTAGTTTTTGGGCACAAAAAAAAGTATCAGTCCACGCGGACTCATACTTTCCATTAAAGAAAAGCGTAATAAACGCTTACTTTTTATATCTTATCGTCTGCAAGTTCAGACTGCTGATCTTGCTTCATTTCTACCTTAGAATAGGTAGGACACGTGTATGACGTGCAAGATGATGCAAAAACTAAAACTCCGAATGCGACTACTAATGCCAACTTTTTCATAGCGTTAAAGGTATAACAATATTTAATACAACTCAAAATAATTATCTAAACTTTTTTATTGAACGCTAAAATATCTTAGAAAGATACAATTATCGTCAAGTAATTTCAATATTACCAATCAAACTCCTCATCGTTTAAGAAGGTGCTGTCCACTGGCTGTTTCTCATCTTTCTTGAATATTTTAGTTATATCCAACAGTTTGAGAACGCTTCCTGTAGCTCTCAACAGATCATAATTCACTTTATAATCAGTTGTTGTGCCTTTTATTCTAAACAACAAGTTTGGCGAGCCTTTCGATGATTTTTGGACTGCTCCAAAGGCTTCATCTTTATCAACACGTTCGTTGATTATAGGAACCGCCAATTGGTAGTTAATATGCTGATCAAGGGTATGGTAACCGCCGAGTGCAATATTTCTTACATTGGTTTGAACACTCATCTCAGGAATATAAATTGTGTCATTCCTGATTTTAACAGTATTCACCAAGTCAGAAAATCGTAAACGAGACAGATTATCATCCTTGTCATCTATATAACTCGATAATGCCATAATTGGTTCAAAATCATTTAATTCACCCTCTACGATGCCAATTTTCGCATCAGCTATTAAAAAGTTGCTTTTAAAAACCCAATTAGGCTTAAAATACATGGAAGCTGAGATATCAGAAAACAACCGTCCCTTCAGGTTTTCATCAACAATAAACTCCTGACTAAAGTTTTTAAATGTATAGAATAAGCTATCCAGGAATATTCCACGTGTTGCCGCTCTAGCCTGTATAAAAATCTCATTATTCGGCATTATTTTTAGAGCACCATTAATTCGCATATTTCCACCTAAACCCTTCCCTGTTAAATCCGTAATTTCAAGTACTTGGTCTTGAAAAAGAATTTCACCGGCAATGTTCACGCCCCTATATCTCTGAAATTTAAGCTGACCAAATTTAGCAACGAGGTCCAGGTCCACTTTATTCATTACGGCATTTTCGGCCGTGCTATCTTCCGAAGTTGATTTTAGAAAGTCCGGAGTTTCACGGATAAGTTGCACGATGTCTTCTATAGCCAAATAGTTGGCACGTACATCAGACTTCAATACAAGGTGCCCATCGGGCTGCGACAAATTATACATGAGGTCCTCGATTTGTCCGTTTATACTGAGGTCAGAGTCTAGCCACTTAAACTTTAAGTTCGCCAACTCTATGCTCTTTTCTGAAAAAAGCAACTGTCCAGACACGCCATTAATGCGTACTGAATCACTCCATTCAAATGAAATATCCTCTAGGGTAAATACCCCATCTACGGAAGGAAAATCATCTTCTTTTACACTCGCAATATCCAGGTTTACTTTAACCTGTCCTTGAGCAGTATTATAGTTATGATAATCTGCCAGCGCTAATATCCAGTCCATACCAACAGCTCCTTTTATTTTACCATTATATACCGGGCTTTGTAAGTCCTTCAAAGAGAAATCAAAATTAAACACCTTATCCTGAAGTAGACCCTGGGCTTGATCAATGGTCAAGTTAGCAGAAGATAAATCGGCCAGGTTTGGGATAGAAAGATTGGCCATAAAAGCTAAATCAGAAATATGTGCGTCGTATCTAATCGCAGCGAGGTCAACATCTGAAAGCTCTAATTTTGCCTCAAGCCCCGGCAACTGACTACTCGTAATGGGCCCATCAACTTCAGCATCAAAATTTATACTTCCAGAGCTTTTGTATTTCTTTAAGATCTCTTGAAATTGCTTAGGTAAAAAACTAGATAATAATTTAAAAGAGAGGTTATCTGCATTAAAAACGAGATTCATCACAACCTCATCAGAAAAGTTAATGTCTCCTTCGAGCGCCGCTTGAGCTCCTTCCAGCTTAAGTCCAGATTTAGCGATATGCAAATGTTGAGGCTCGATATCATATCCAATCTCAAGATCCAACTCTAACGGGCGTTGCACAGGAGAAGACCAATTCCTTAAACTGAGCTCACTCAAACTAACTTTAGAAGTAACCCTGCTGGAAATTACCCCATCACTTAGGTTAATGCTGCCTTTTAGTTGTTCTATCTTGAGATTTACAGCCCCTCCAGAAAATTGGTTTACATAATTTAGATTTACATTTTTCATGGCAATTGCCTTTAAACTAAAGGCTGTCTCTGTGGTATCTGAGACGTCATCACCTGACGAAGTAGAGGTTTTAAAGAGTTTAAGAAGACTACTCCTATTGCTCTTATCCACGAATACATTGAGGTCGGCATCGATAATCTCCAGCACTTCGAATTCCATTTTACCTGCTGCCAGCTCAAACGGATCGATCAAGGTATAAATCTTTTGGGCATCAAGAACAGATTCATTTTCAGCTATAAGTCTTACATCATAAAAAGCTACAGAAACCCTTGGAAAGCCATGAAAGAAATCGATATCTACCTTGCTTACTTCTACGGGAACCGCCATGTAGTTATTGATCTCAACAATTACCTGCTGAATTATACGATCTTTAAAAATATAGATTGCTGACGTAACCCCGAGAATCAAGGTTAGCAGAACAATGAATGTCCATTTTAACAGCTTTTTAATCATAATGGAAAGATAAAACCTTCTATTGGAAATCTTTATAAGGGAATAACGATAATGATTACCCTGATCTTGAAATTATTTGCAAATAATTTTTCCTTTGAGACTCAAAAATTTGGCTTAATAAAAATCTATGCTACATTTGCAGTCCCATTTCAGCGACGCCGTTGAAGAAGGGCTCTTAGCTCTCCCGATGACTATCGGGATGGTTCAGAGCAAAATCGGGCTCTTAGCTCAGTTGGTTCAGAGCACCTGCCTTACAAGCAGGGGGTCACTGGTTCGAATCCAGTAGGGCCCACCAAGAAGTAAA
>CBDUMS010000047.1:0-27451 GCA_965368405.1 uncultured Cyclobacteriaceae bacterium | reverse complement strand
ACAACCACGGATTTCCTAAATCTGGAGGCCAAATCTAAGGTTGAACCGAGTGCTACTACAGACATTAACCGAATTCAACCTAGAGGCTCAACGGCGACAGGCAATGCTGTCATTGAAGGTATCAATACCCAACTTACTGAAGTGGTTAGCGAACCCAGAAAGAATGTCATGATACTGTTCTCTGATGGATACGAAAATACCGGGCCACTAGTACATGATTCTGAAGTTCAAAATCTTTTAGCTTCCAGACAAGACGTAAACATTTACTCAATAGGAATGGGATCTGCAAACATGTCTTCAATGCAAGCCTATTCTTCTTCATCAGGCTTATCAAGTCCTCAGACCTTTGAATATGAAGTTGGCATCGATCATACAAATCCACTGAATGATTACTTCTTCAAGATATATCAAAATGCTGTTGGACTAACCAGTGTTGTTGACCCTATTTATTATTTAGATATGCTTACTATGGACACAACTATTGTATGTCAAACAGCCATCTCTGTGCTTGACAAAAAGGTCATTTTTGCTATAACCCATCCTAGGGAGCTAAAAGAGCTGGTTAGATTTGAGCTAATGGGTCCTGATGGTTCAATTATAGGAATTGACAGTATCGAATCCATTTCTACAAAAATTTTGAATGGCAGAAATCATATGTTAGTTGAGGTAATCAATAATACTGATCAAGCGAGTGAGAAATTTGCTGGAGATTGGACGTTGAGAGCAATAGCATTGAATAATGAACGTAATTCAGTGATCAAGTTGCTAAAGAACCTTGGTCTAGGACCCAATGTCCCGATTGGGTTTTCGGTAGCCGCTCTCTCCAATATTGAACTCGAAGTAACCACAACGGCGAAGGGTAATTTGGTTGGAGAAGAAATAATGGTTTTAGCCAAGATTTTCTCAAAGAATCAACCAATGGACATAAGTCCAGAGATGATTGAGGTATTTATTACTGATCCACAAGGTAGGGTCGAAAAGGTGAAAACTACGCTCGATAAATACAGGTCAGTAATCGCGTCTTATAATCAAACGCAACAAAAGGGAACATATAAAGTATATGTTAAAGCATTATTTACCAATTCACAAGGGGAATACTTATCCAGGGACGCAAGTTCATTCTTAGTATTAGGCAATCAACAAACGTTTACCTCAAATGATTCGTCATGCCTCACTTGCTTTACAATAAAGTTTTTGATTGTAGTTGCGTTGATTATTCTGCTTCTTATTCTGGCTATGGTTATTAGAAGAAACAAGACATGAAATTGAAATACTTTTATTCAAGCCACGTTGCCATAAAAATTGGTTTAGTTCTGTTTGTATACATAAACAGCACAATCTTGTATGCCCAGACCTACCAGTCTGGAGAAACAGTAGTTAGCAACGGTGTTACCAAATCAACAAGCAGTAATTTCCAGACCGAGGCTATCATCGGTCAACCTATTGTAGGAGCAACTAACTCATCAAGTTTCAGCATGGTAACAGGCTATATCCCCTATTATTTATCAGCTCAGTTTTATGATGTGAGTGTTGCCAATCTGGTGCTTGACCCTGGAACGGTAAGCGCTGGAAATAGTGTAAATATTACCTTCGATATCGTGAGCAATGAATCGGGCACTATAAGAGCCAATGACCTAGCCATTGGGATTTATTTGTCCGCAGACCAGGAGATTGATGCAGGAGAATTATTGAAAACCGTTTCTGCTACGAATACCATCAATGGCTATTCAACCTATGCCTATCCGCAATCCGGAGACGATAATTCTATCGAAATACCGGTAACAACCAACCCTGACAATTACTATATTATCATTTCGTTGGATGTAAATGAAAGCATCCCAGAAACAGATGAAAACAATAACAATTTCAACACATCGATCATAATATCCGATGACTCAACGCCACCCGTTATTCAATCTGTGGTGAAGGATAATTATTTTACAACCGGTTCTACCGCATCCGTAGCTGTGAATGATAACCGTGGCGTGGATCATGTTAACTTTTATCATCGCGGGATCAGGGAACCTAATTCAGCCGGCTGGGGAACCCCGATAGACGTGCCGCAAGCGTCAGGTGTTTATACCGTAACAATTGAATCGGCATGGTTAGATGAGCTTGGAGTTGAGTATTGGTTCGAAGCCTTCGATGCCGCCAATAACCGAGATTCAACGAGTGCACATTATACTTTTTATCAGACTTCTGGCAATGAGCTAACCTTGCCAAGTTTCCCGGCTGGCCGAGACCTACAGAATTATCGCATATTCTCCATTCCTTTTGATCTTAGTCAGAAGAATCCAGCCACCATATTTGCAAAACTGGGCAATTACGACCCAACAAAATGGCGCATGTATCATTACCTGAATGGCTCCACTACAGAGTATAATAAAGGCTGGAGTACAATCGAACATGGGAAATCCTATTGGTTAATCCATGATGTGGCCGATGTTGGTCAAATGCTGGTAGGAGAAGGTGATGCAGTACAAAGCAATAAAAAATCCCCATATACTATTAGCCTAGTCCAGGGTTGGAACCAGATAGGAAACCCTTACCGTTTTGCAGTGAGTTGGAACGATATTCTAACAGCGAGCGGTAATCCAACTGAAGTGGAGCGCTATCGGGTTTGGAATAACGGTAGCTTCGCGGATGGCACTTCCCTAACAAGTTTCGGAGGTGGGTTTGTATTTACCACGGCTCCTGCCACCCTTACAATTCCAGTTACTGCGATTACGGGAGGACGAATAGCGGGAAAGGGACAAATTTTTAATAATTCCTTGGACAGCGATAATTGGCTAGTTCAGTTCAGGATTTCCAATGCAGACTTAATTTTCGATTTAGGAGGTTTAGGAATGCATACCGATGCCAGCATTGGGAAAGACTATTTCGATGATGTGGCGATGCCACGTCTTCCCGAATATATTGACATGAATTTCGATCACCCTGAGTATTTTATACCTCGTTTTAATAGGGATATCGTTCCAGTAGCTGAAACCCATTCCTGGGATTTCACCGTGGATAAAGTATCGAACGAACCCGTGACTTCACTCAAATGGGACAATAGATATTTCGGGGATAACGACAGAGCTATGTTCCTTATCGATATCGCACGCAATGCCGTAATTGATATGCGGGAGGAATCGGCGTATCAGTTCTATATGGACAGGAAGTACGACTTTAGGGTAGTATTCGGTAGTACATATAATATCGATGAAATCCTAATCCCGGATGCGGTCGCCTTAGGTCAGAATTACCCAAATCCGTTTAATGCGAAAACTACCATCCCTCTAGCTCTACCAGCCGCAAACCATAATTATAATGTAGAACTTGTTGTGATTAACCAATTAGGACAGCTTGTAAAAGAGCTGTACAGTGGCGAACTAGAACAGGGTTACCATGAATTTGAATGGGACAGAACGAATCAAGAAGGTCGACAGGTAAAAACAGGTTTATACCTCTATCAATTAAGGGTAAGTACCGGTACCGAACTAATGAGCTTCACAAAACATAGTATTATCTATTAATCCATGAGTTATGAAATTTATAGCTATAATTCTCGTATGTATTAGTTTTAGCGCTCTCGCCCAGAGCCAAATTGATAAAAAGCAAAGTGAGGCGTTGAAGGTAGACTTCACTGCGCCGCCATCGGAGGAAGTAACTATAAAATGGATTACTCCAGAACAATTAGAAGTAAACAGCGCCTCTAATAAGGTTAATATTAAGCTGGGAATCTCCGGATCGCGCAATGTAGTAAATGTGCATGTCTATTTAAACGGCAAACCAGTAGATGACCGCGGTTTTACTTTTAAAAAAGCTGAGGATTATGATCAGGTTCTTGAAAAATCGCTCAAGCTATCACAGGGTAAAAATGAGATAAAAATGATTTTTGAGGACTCGCTTGGTAATGTATATTCCGATAGCAAGGAGCTCTACTTCACCTTCGATGCCCTAGCTAATAGTGACATTTCCGACCGACGTGATTATGGTTTGATCATTGCTACCAATGATTATCAGGATTGGAATGATCTAACCAATCCGGTTTTCGATGCCGAAACCATTGAAAAAGATTTGAAGGAAAACTATGGTTTTGAAACTGAAATCCTACTTAACCCAACCAAGACAGAGCTACTTTCAAAAATCAGAGAATACAGTTCTAAGAGCTATCTCGATCAAGATCAGCTATTTATTTTTATCGCTGGGCATGGCCAATTTGATCCGGTCTTTACGGAGGGGTACACCGTTTGTTCAGATTCCAAAAGGAATGACCCTACGAAAGAGTCGTATATTTCTCACTCAACCCTGCGTACCTATGTAAGTAATATACCCTGCAATCATATACTGCTGACCATGGATGTATGTTTTGGCGGCACCTTCGATCAATCGATTGCGCAGCAGGGTACTCGTGGTGAAGATGACACCTACAGCGGTATTAGTGATGTTGAGTTTATTGGGCGTAAACTGCAGTATAAAACAAGAAAATACTTGACTTCAGGGGGTAAGGAATATGTACCGGATGGTCGCCCGAATCAGCACTCTCCTTTCGCCAGACAATTTCTTAAAGCATTACGAAACTTTGGTGGAGAAGATAATATCTTAACTATTGGTGAATTGATCTCTTTTGTTGAAAAGGTTGATCCACAACCCATGTTTGGCGATTTTCAGGGAGATCAGGCGGGTAGCGATTTTATTTTTATTGCGAAATAATTTACCTGATCAAGAGTCAGGGGCTTTTGATATCAAATCCAATAAATACTGTGCTTCTTGCGAATCTGGCACGAGGCGCAGCGCCTGTTTAATATAACGTTCGGCATTAGCCGCATCTCCATTTTGAAAAAGCAAGTTCGCCAAATTATAAAAGCCCCGAAAATTAGCCGGATCTAGCTCCACAGCCTTTTTTAAGTCCTGTATGGCATACTCAACATTCCCAATTTCGTTATTTAATAATCCTCTGAGGTAGTAACCTCTGCTATAGCCTGGCTCAAGCAGGAGTAAGTTATCGAGAGTAGAAAGTGCAGCTTTGTTATTACCAGCCTGATTATAGGCTGTTGCCAAATTACTATAGACCGGGGTTAACAGAGAATCCATTTTTAAGGCCATTTCATATTCTTTTATCGCACTATTGATGTCGTTTCGTCTATAATAATAATCACCCAATTGCAGTCGACCAGTGGGAAAATCTGCATTGGCTAAAAGCATATCCATAAGTTCTTGTCTTGCTCGCAGAGCATAGCCGCGAATCTCAGGTGGTAACTCCGAAAGGTTTTGCTCTATCATCAATTCTGCGGCACCTATTCGAACTGCGCGCACGCTGTCTTTAGAATGCTCGAGTGCAATGGGCAGGCGATCGTTTAAGGGGTAAACTTGTAATTTATTTAAGGCATGATAGCGCACCAGCGCTGACGAGTCTTTAAAGGCCGTAACTAACATTTTAAACTCCGATTCCAGCCCTTCTACCGGATAGTATTCCAAAGCAGTTGCTCTAGCAATAGCAGGGTAGTCCATATCGTTAATAAAAGATAATATTTGTTCCCTGGTTTGGTCATTATAGGGTGGCTCACTTGCCTTAAGCAGATAATCGGAGTAATGATCTAAGCGATCTGGCCCATACCATTTTACTACCCAATCCGCTGCCCATTGATCAGATTGATCGGTATGGCATCCGGTGCATGCATTGGGGGTATCATATTCTGCACTTTGGTCAGGACGTGGCACTCGAAAACTATGATCACGCCGGAAATCATTACCCATGTATACATCGCCAGTCATATGGCATTCAATGCAAGATGCGCCTTCTGTTCCCATTTCATGAAAATGGTGCTCCTTGCTATCATAACTCACCTCATGACATTGCATACAAAGTAAGTTTCCTTCATATACCTTTTCCATAGAGTGTGCGTTATGGCAATTAGTGCATTTAACATCTTTATGAAACATTTTACTTTGCGTGAAGGAGCCAAAAACGTAGTCTTCCTCCAAGATTTGTCCATCGGCGTGATAGAAGTTGCTATTTATTGTCTGAATGCGGAACTGATCGTCAAAATACTTGCCAGGTTTCATCACTTCGGTGAGCTTGGTTCTGCGCGCATGGCAGCCTGCGCAAAGGTTCATTTGCTCTGTTCGCTCCCAACCAAGAATGGTTTGTGGGTCACCTTGAGGGTCTTCTTGCGCTGCCCAGTTCATATGGGCACCACCAGGGCCATGGCAGGATTCGCAATTCACATTTATGTCATCATAGGTAGTAATAAAACTATCATTACTCACATTATATCCTTTTACAAGATTAGTTGAATGACATTCTGCGCACATGGTATTCCAACGCTGACCTCCCTCCTGCCAATGTAACCAGTCGGCATGGGGGACTTCTCTACCGGCATATTGATTAAACCAACGATTACTGTCTGTATCCCAAGTAGCTCTTAGGGTTTGAATTTTACCATCAGGGAATTTGATTAAGTATTGTTGTAGTGGGGTTACCCCAAACGTATAAGCAATGGCATAGTCGGTTAATACCCCCTTGTCGTTATAGGTCCGGACATAATAACTGGTATCTTCTTTAAAGAAATAATACTCTTCTCCGTCTGCAGTAAAACTTACATTATTAAAATCACCTAACACCGTTGAGTCATATGGCAATCGCATGGCCCAATCGTGATGAGAGCCTTGCCAGAGGTCAAATTCTGTTTGATGGCATTCAATGCATTGACTGCCCCCAACATATTCATCCTCAGCATATGATTTTAACGAAGAACCTTCATTCAAACCAACATTTTGACAACCCATAATAGATACTGCAATGATGCTTAAGAGGCAACCAAAATTTCTAGAACTAATCATATTTTTCTTATCCCTCTAAAATAGGGTTTATCCATGTTCTTTTGACCCTGAGATGACGAGATTCCACTGTTTTAAGATAGTTTTTTCGTAAAATATCCCACACCCTACTCTGTGGTATAAAGTTAAGCTGTTCTCTATTATTTATTGCCTCTTCGATTTTGGTAAGTTCCTGTAAAATATCATTACTCCCATACTCATTGATAAAGTCAACAACCGTGTGACCCTCATAGTCAACTTTATCTAGCCAGCTATAAAGTGCATTCAGAATTTTTGACGGGTTTCGTGAGCGTAGTATATCTTTAAAGCATTTAAAATAATAACGCTCTGAATTGAGATATTGAGTTCTTTGAATTTTTACCCATCGCCATATTCGTATAGTTATAATTGCTAGTATCGCTAGGATGCCCAGCACGGAGAGAGCTGTGAGAGTAAATTTTTTGTAAGACATTCCTAGAATAGTTGGGTTCTCTAAAGCTGCCTCTTCGGAATTAGCTAGTTCTTCCAAGGCGAGCGAGTCGCTTACTGTTTTTAGCATGCCCAAATCCGGGTTTGCTGCAACAGTAAATGTTTGTGCCTTAAGTGTTTTCTTGTAAAGCTTCCTTTGGTATGGATTATACCAAGTGAATATGTGTTCTGGAATGGTAACTTCCCCTTCTTCTAAAAAAAGGTAGCGCATACCATCTGTTCTAGTGGCACTTATCGCTGATTTGGATTTATTATTCACCAGGTTTGATCGAGTTGGATACAAGCTCACCTTTTCGGTTGAATCCCAGTTTACAGGGGGTATTAATTCAGCTACGGTATTCGATAATGTTCGCTCTATGGTTCTTTCGAGTACGTCACCTACTTTAATAGTTGATTTATTCCCTTTCCAATTATCTTTAACCGATAATGATGTGGTAACAACCCACGCTGAACGGTCGAATCCGGATGGAACTGGGCTTACCTTAATTGTTCTGGGTGATGTTTTTACTGTTCTTGGCTTTCCTTTGTAATCACCCTCATCCGGTGTTTCCACTTGAAATGTAACACTTGGGAATTCAATTTCGCCTTCCTCAAAAGGAAAGACATTATAAATCATATTAACACCGGCATAAGTCTTACCCTCTATTTTCTTCGTTTCAGTTACCGATCTAAAATAGACTGTAAAGGCACCATTTACCTTAATATTGCCGGGATCAACGCCGCTTGTAAACCATGTTGAAGTAAAAACTGAAACGGTTACTTCCACAGGCTGGCCAACGAAAACAGTATTTCGGTTAAACTCAACTTTACTAAAAAGGTGACCCTGCGCATGGCCATCCTGCAGAGCAACAGTCAGGATAATAAGCCAAATGTACTTTAGTTTAGCTTTCACCATTTAACCTTTTTATTTTTCGAAACTAGCCCTTCCTTTTTTGCTTGATATAAAAATTTACGCTTTAGGAATAAAGCTGGGTCATCATCAACCTTGCGCATTAGAACCTTCTGAGAATTATCTTGCTCACCTGCTTCAAAATCTTCCGGAACTTCATCAAGCTCTTTGCCTTTTCTAATATCAGTGCTCACCGTTTCCTCCTTTCGTTCATCAGCCATCTGCTCTTCGGTAGCTTCCTGGCCTCCTCCACCTAAATCTTCCATATCCTTATTTTCAATATTCTCAGCTGGCTCACTGCCTGGAGACTCCTCGGCCTCCTCGAGATTTGCTTGGTCTTCACCAGCTTTCACTTGTTCCATCATGGCGAGGTTCGTTTTAGCATCACCGAAATCAGGATCAATTTCTACGGCAAGAGCAAAAGCCAGTCCTGCGGCATTATAATTACCGATCTTATACTGTGCTAACCCTAAATTATAAGCCCCCATAGCCGTTGTGTCTTGCTCAAATGCTGCTATTGCCTGGTCATACTCCCCGGCCTTGAAATACGCCACACCTTTATGTAGAGGGTCTTGATATCGTTCAGCGGCTTCAATAAACATTCCCGAATTATAAAGCTGCTGCCCTTGATAATCTAATGTAAGCCATAGGCTCTTGACGCGGTCTGATTGACAACCCGATAGACCAAAAATGATAAGCAAAGAATAAAGCACTACGCCTTTCCGGAACCAAACCAAGATCAATAAGGCCAGCGGTATGGCGAGTAAAATACCCTTGTCCTGCCAATCATTTTCTTTCTTCTCATCAGCATCAGTAAATTCAAGGTTCTCACTGATAGAACTTGCTAAACGCTCCATATCACTTTTATCTAGCGTGAGAGCATTAATATTAATATTTTCTAAAGAGCTTAGTTTATTGATTATCTCCTGATTTAACTTCGAGTATATGGTATTTCCATCTTCATCCTTCATCGCACTCATACCTCGAAAGGCTGGAACCGAAGCCCCACCTGGCGTGTTCATTGGCAAAATTTCTACAAGCTTATTTGTTCCTGAATAATGCGATGAAATATTATTAAAAATGGTCTCGTCAAAATCGTCTGTTATTAATATTAACGTACCCGGGGCGTCAGTAACAGCGAATATTGAATCCGCTAAAACCAGTGCTGCCTGACAATCTGTACCAGGGATAGGCATTATATCTGGCGACAAACCATCTAAATGACTTTTTATTATTTTATAATCATGGGTTAGATGGACAACGGTGTGTGCGCTGCCAGCATAACCAACTAAGGCAACCCTAGCTCCTGGATTGGCATTAAGGAAATCTGTGATTTTAAACTTAGCCCGCTCCAATCTTGTCGGTTGGATATCATCAGCCATCATACTTTGCGATAAGTCGAGTGCTATAACAACAGGAGTTTCTAATATTTTACCGGGAATCTCAATCTCTTCCCAAACAGGACCAGAAGCCCCAACTACCGCTATGCACACAAATAAAAACATGATGAACTGCAGCCATCGCTTTTTCGATTCGCTCCCTTTCTTGATAACATAGGCACGTAGATGCGGAGCAATAAATTTTTTCCATTTAATCTCCTCGCTAATTGATAATAATCCAAAAACCAACGCTAGACCAGTGGGTAACAACAACCAAAGAACTAAGGGTCGTAGAAAGTGGAAAGACTCCCAATCGATATTTGTTAAATCGTTAATCACTTAGGCCATCTCTTTTTCTAAACAATTGGCTAATATTTAACAATAGCGTAACCAGCACAAGTATGGAAAGCGCAGCAGCCATTGGGTAATAGTATAACATTGTTTTTGGGGTATACTCCTCTTCTTCAAACTCTATGGGTTCAAGCTTGTCCAACTCAGCATAGATTTCCTCAAGACGCTCAGCGTCAATGGCTCTAAAGTATTGCGCACCGGTTAACTCCGCTATCTCGATAAGGGTGTTTTCATCAAGGTCAGAATTACCGGAATTAGGATCACCAATACCTACGGTATAAACCAAAATAGAATCATTCTTAGCTAGATCTGCAGCATCCAGCGGTAAGACATCGGTACCTGCATCAACCCCATCCGTAAGTACAAGCATAACTTTGGTCTCAATGGTATCTTGATCAAACAGCTCTATGCCCTTAACTATGGCCTTGCCAATATTTGTCATCTGACCTGCCATGCCTACATCCGCTTCATCCAGCATTTTATCAATGGTGATCAGATCAGTAGTAAAAGGTGCCTGTATGTAAGCAGAAGAGCCGAAAAACAACAAGCCCATACGATCGCCTTCTCTCTTTTCAACAAAATCGTGCAATACAGACTTAACTGCGTCCCAACGTCTTACTCTTTCACCGTCAAGAATCCAATCCGTTTGGGCCATACTGAAGGAGATATCCGCTAGAATTAAAAAGTTACGGGAAGTTTTGACTTTTAAGGTTGGCTCCCCAACAAGTTGGGGTGATGACAGGGTCGCCAATAGAAGCAACCAAACGATACCTAGTGTTAGCCAGGACAAGAATTTTCTAGTCTTAACAAAAGCTGATCGCTGTGCTCTGGTACCCGAATACTCCTCTACTTTAGAAAAATTCGGCATGAGCAAAGAGGCGCTCCTCATCTTCATAGCAGGTAGCAACCAATAAACTATTATTGGCAATGGGGTTAACCAAAGAACCCATGTATTCGCTATCTCGAAGTTCTCAGGCATGCGTTTTTATCCAATTTTTTGAAATGGTAATAAATTGGTTAATATCTAGCGTTCGACCGTTAGCAATATAAACCATCTCACCAACCGCATCATGGAATTTCGTAAAACTGGTTGTTTTACCGGTATCTTCGAGAAATTTAAGCCATTCCATTCCGAAAAGCGAAGCTACCTTGTCTCTACCATAGGTTTTGATCGCTACCAGTTTTAGAACAACTAATATTTCTTTCACCTTATCCTTATCATCCAACTGTGTTTGGTCGATTCCTACTAATGTTTTTACAGCTTCTCGGCGATATGCATTTCTTCGATAGCTGATAATGAACCTAACAAGAAAATAGAGTAGTAAACCGATCAGCAGAATGCTCAGGCCATACCATCCAGGGGCATCAAAGCTAAACCCAATTGGTTCTGGCTCATATAATGATGCGAGCTCAGGAGAATCTAAATCATTAGGTTGCTGGCTTGTTAATAACAGAAGTATTGATGTGTTTAACATTTGAACTTCACTTATTATTATCTGACTTACCCGTAAGAATCTCCTTGATCTGTTGATCGACAGGATTAATAGTATCTATCCTAAACAAAGGGATTTTGGCCTTATTTAGTTGAACTTCAAATTGGTTAGCGTCGTCGTCAAATCCCTTAGCAAATTGATGGCGTATTTTCTTATCACTACCATCCACCATGACCTGCTTGGCTATATCTCCCGCGATAAGCTTGGTAGCTGGAATATCTCTCTCTAATGGGTCAAATACCTTAATAGCAATAACATCATTATGATAAGATAGTCTGGTCATAAATTTGATCACCTCAGGAGAGTAGCGCATGAAATCACTGATAATCACAACCAAGAAATCATGACTAACAATGTTGACTATTCTGGCTATAACTTCTTTTAAAGCCACATCAAACGCTACTGGGTCTGAATCTTCAAGCTCATTATTGCGCTCTACTATCTTTTCTAGAAAACGGAGAATATTTCGTTTGTCTCGTTTGGGGTAGACTATATCCACACCATTGTCGGCGAAAACAACGCCACCAACTCGATCTCCTTCCTTCAAAACCCTAAATGCCGACAAGGCTGCCAGTTTAGCCGCTACTACCGATTTTGTATTCTCTTTCGACCCAAAAAACATCGACTTTGACTGATCCACAACAATGAGAGCAGGTTTTTCCTTTTCTTCGCTGTAAACTCTTGAGTGTGTTTTTTGGGTACGAGCAGTGACTTTCCAGTCTATGTTTCTAATGTCGTCGCCTGCCACATAATTTCTAACTTCCTCGAAATCGAGCCCTCTGCCACGAAGCTTTGATGCGTGCTTTCCACCTAAAATGCTGCGCACGCGTTGTTTTTTTGCTAGAAAGCTAAAACCCAAGGCAAGATACTCCATCCTTAAAAGATCTTTAAGGGTGACGAAAACTTTGGAATTAGACACTTTAGTAGCCAAAATCTATGGACGTTATTATTAACTTATCAAGCAAGTACGGCAACATTTTTCAGTAACTCATCAATTACATGATCAGCCGAAATACCCTCAGCATTAGCCTCGTAACTCAGAATTAATCTATGTCTTAAACAAGCATGTACAACAGCCCTAATATTATCGGGCGCTACAAATTTTTTGCCATCCATCCAGGCGTGTGTTCTACTTGCACGGTCTATAGCAATACTACCTCGCGGGCTTGCACCATAGTCAATCCAAGATGCCATCTGTTCGCCGTACTTTTCAGGATACCTGGTTGCCGAAATAATATCTACAATATATTGCTCCATGCTCTCTGATATCTCCACTTTGGCAATTTCATCTCTAGCATCAAAAATAACTTTAGGTTCCAACCTTATTTGCTCTTCTTCTTGTTCCTTTAATTGCTCACTCCTGTTAAGACGTAGAATCTCCAGTTCAGATTTATCATCCGGATAATCAATTTTAACATGCATCAAGAAGCGATCCATCTGCGCTTCAGGTAATGGATAGGTACCCTCCTGCTCCACTGGGTTTTGGGTAGCCATTACCATAAAGAGCGGCTCCATTTTATAAGTCTTTCCCGCTACCGAAACCTGTCGCTCTTCCATCGCCTCGAGCAATGCCGACTGTACCTTAGCCGGTGATCGGTTAATTTCATCTGCCAAAATAAGATTGCTGAAGATTGGTCCTTGCTGAAAAATGAATTTTTCTTCCAATTCGGGCTGATAAATTTCTGTCCCCGTAATATCTGAGGGTAATAGGTCTGGAGTGAACTGAATGCGGCTTAAATCACAATTAAGCTCACGAGCCAAAGACTTTATCGCTCTAGTTTTGGCGAGCCCGGGTAGCCCTTCAAGCAGCATATTACCATTAGCGAGTAATACTAAAATGATCTGTTCAATAAGCTTGTCCTGACCAATGATTGAATTGGCCATTCTCTTTTTTAGTTCAGTAATTGATTCATAAGGGGTCATACTATTTCTCGATTAGAGTACTTTCGATTGACATTTCTCGATACAAGATAAAAAAAATGCCGCTTTCACGCGGCATTTTTTAAAAAGGTTAATCCGCTTAGTTTTGCGGTTTTGTCTTTAAGGATTGAAGAACCTTGTCAACACCAAGAGACCCTCCTGCTACAGGCGGGAATTCTTTAAAGGTTCCTAAAAAGTCAGCGACATACGATTGTGCTGGAACAAAAGTCCACATGTTATCGGCAAACCATCGGATATACATTGCAGATTTATAAGAAACCTCATAAGGGTCAGCTCTTAGGTTAATCAAGATTGGCCAAGAAGGTGTTTTACGATAGGCCTCGTTTATCGCACCTTCCATAATGGTGAAGTGTAATTTCCAATTCTTATATCGCAATGCATTCAAATTTCCGCCTGCATCAAAATAGAAGATTTCATTTCGAGGGGCTTCTGTTGTTTTACCTTCCCAGAACGACTTCATATTATATCCATCTAAATGAACCTTAAAGGTTTTATCTCCGGCTTTATATCCCGTCAATAACTTTTCTTTAACGTCAGGTACTCCTGCTGCTGCTAGTATAGTAGGCATCATGTCCTCATGCGAATAGATATTATTATCTATGGTACCAGGCTTAATAACTCCTGGCCAACGAATTACACAAGGCACTCTAAAACCACCTTCCCATGTTGTTCCTTTTTCACCAGCAAATGGGGTAGTTCCACCATCAGGCCATGTGAATTTTTCAGCACCGTTGTCTGTAGAGTACATGATTATCGTATTGTCAATAATTTTCAACTCTTCCAATTTGGCTAATACTATCCCTACGGTCTTATCGTGTTCAACCATTCCATCAGGATAGAGACCAATACCCGTTACGCCTACACTTTCATCTTTCAAGTGAGTCCAAACGTGCATTCTGGTCGCGCTTAACCAAACAAAGAATGGTTTCTTAGCCTTATGCGCACGCTCGATAAAGTCGATTGCTGCATTCGTAAATTCCTCATCAGCAGTCTCCATTCTCTTTCTGGTAAGTGGGCCTGTATCTTCTATTTTACCATCAGAATAAGAGTGAATAACTCCTCTTGGACCAAACTCTTTATGGAAAGCAGGATCTTTTGGATAGTAATATGTTTCCGGCTCCTCCTCTGCATTTAAATGATAAAGGTTACCAAAGAATTCATCGAAACCATGGTTAGTTGGTAAGTGTTCATCACGATCACCTAAATGATTCTTGCCAAACTGACCTGACGTGTAGCCTTGAGGTTTCAATAGCTCAGCTATGGTAGGTTGATCCGGTTGAATGCCTTGCTTCGCACCAGGCATACCAATGGTTAAAAGTCCTGTTCGGAATGGGTGTTGCCCTAACATAAAAGCAGCACGACCCGCTGTACAGGACTGTTGCGCATACCAATCAGTAAAGACTGCACCTTCATGACCGATACGATCAATATTGGGAGTTTGATACCCCATCATTCCCTGGCTGTTGATACTGATATTGGAATATCCAATATCATCACCCCAAATCACCAGGATATTGGGTTTTTCATTGTTCTTCTGAGCCAGAAGGACAAATGGTAATGCTAGCAATAGCAGAAATAAATTGAGTTTTTTCATATCGTTTTTAGTTTTGGAAAGCTAAAAATAATACTGAATTATTTAAATTAAGTATTAGTCTAACTAATTAAGTTGTCAATTCCTGAGATACTTAAACGACCTGTCAAAGATATCCCTGGAATTGCAACTCAATACTAAAAAACGGTTCTAAAAGAAAACAATTACTTATCCCCAGCTCCTCTGGTCACTGCTTCCATCACGCGATCCAAGCTAAAACTACCTGGCTTTTGACGAGGTGGGTATTCTTTGAAACTCTGAATCCACTGTCCTACGTAAGCCGCTGAAGGTGCAATCATAAACATATGATCGACCCACCACTGCTCATAACCAATTGATTCTTCATGTGCTTTTTCAAATGGATCCATTCTTAAATTTGTCACCATTGGCGCACGTAATTGTGTGTAAGGATTTCTCCAAACATCAATTCCATCGGCATCTTGCTGTAAGAAAGTGATTTTCCAATTATTATATCTAAAAGCAGCGACACTACCGTCGTCTGTAAAGTATAAGAATTCTTTACGTGGCCATTCTGCTTCACCTTTGAAGGCAGGCATTAAGTTATAACCATCAATATGTACTTTATAATCTCTATCAAGGGTTTTACTTTTCATTCCAGTTTTTAATTTGTTTTTAACGTCCGTATCACCGGCAGCAGCTAATAATGTTGGCAACAAATCTTCATGCGCACCAATCTCATTGATCACGGTACCCGGTTCAATTACACCCGGCCATCTTATTACCGTTGGTACACGGAAACCACCTTCCCATTGTGTGGCTTTTTCACTTTTAAACATCGTTGTACCACCATCGGGCCATGTAAATACTTCTGCACCATTGTCCGTACTATACATCACTATCGTATTATCTTCAATACCGAGCTCCTCTAATTTGTCTAAAAGTTGACCTACCATGGCGTCGTGTTCAACCATACCGTCGGCATAAATACCTAACCCTGTTTTTCCTTCGGATTCAGGTTTAAGATGCGTATTTACGTGCATACGTGTACTGTTCCACCAAACAAAAAATGGTTTATCAGCCTTAGCTGCGTCATCGATAAAACGAAGTGCAGCATCGGTTACTTCGGTATCTACCGTTTCCATCCTCTTTTTTGTTAATGGACCTGTGTCCTCAATTTTGCCATCCGACTGCGAATGAATAACTCCTCTTGGCCCAAACTTCTCCTTAAAACCAGTGCCATCAGGAAAAACAAAATCGTTAGGGTAATCTGGATGTTCTGGCTCCTCTTCTGCGTTTAAATGGTATAGATTACCAAAAAATTCATCAAAACCATGATTAGATGGAAGCATTTCATCTCGATCACCCAGGTGATTTTTACCAAATTGTCCTGTAACATATCCATGATCTTTTAATAGTGCTGCGATGGTAGGGTCTTCTATTTGCATACCTTCAGGTGCACCAGGAAGGCCTACTTTGGTGAGTCCTGTTCGAATTGGAGATTGGCCTGTAATAAAGGCAGCACGTCCGGCCGTACAACTTTGCTGACCATACCAGTCGGTAAAAACTGCTCCTTCCTTTCCTATACGATCGATATTGGGAGTTTTATACCCCATCATACCCATATTATAGGCGCTTACATTAAACTGGCCAATGTCATCACCCCAAATTATCAAGATATTGGGTTTATCCTTTTTCTTCTGGGCCAGAAGAAAAAACGGCATTGCCATAAGTAGTACTATTAAATTCAGTTTCTTCATTATTTTTTTGTTTAAACAGCTAAAATTAATACTCAAATATTAAATAAAAGTTTTTGTGCAATATATATAACAGTAAGTTCTATGAATACTTAAACAACCCACGAAGTTTATCCCAGAAACTGCCTCCAAGAATAAATATACTCATCACGAATATCCCATCGCTCAGAATATAATACCACAGCGGTATACTATTGAAAAAATCGATATAATGACCGATGTAGGGCTGAAGAAATCCTAATATCAACGGCAGGCAAAATAGAAGCACTCCAATTCGATGCCGTGTATTACTAATCTCGTCGGGGGCTATTCGTGAGATAAAGCCACCCAATTTAGTTTTGAGAAAGGCATAGCCGTCCTTACCCAGGATTCCGATAGCAATCAGCATAAAGACCTCCGGTATGCCAAAGGCCAATAACCCGGAAAGGGTTGCCTTGAGACCAACAGACAGTGCAGAACCAGTGACTATAGGAATGAATAGTGGTCCGCAAAAACCGATTATCAGAATTGCTCCCCCGAAAATAATTCTTGATTTTGATATTGTCTTTTCGTCAGTCATTAAAGTTCTACAATAGCTAATCAGCAGGTAGATATCTTTTTTTAATTCTATTCAAAATCCATGTGATAGGCACTATTGAGAGAAAAGCGATGGTCCAAATACCTGGCCCTAGGACAGCAAAGGGTAAAGTAAACAACGAGGCCATTGGCTCTGGCAGCAAACTAAATATCATGGCGGTTTCTTCGTTTTCATCAATTTGATCAGAAGTCAGACCATTTAACTTGGCATAATACCAGTTAAAAACGCCAATAAACCCAGCTAAGGCCAGGAAAATACTTTCCATTTGCAAGGCCAAAGTCATTCCATCATACTCCATATCAAATCGCACAAAGTACAGGTAGATCATAAGGAAAACCATCTGAACAACAGCAAGACTGGCATGCAGTGGATTACTTCTTACCAGGTTTCCTAATTGACGATTAAACTGAATCCAGTACATGACTATTAATATCAAGCCAACTACCATAACAAGCAGCTGGTCAACATGTTCAGCAAATATTTGCCCTAATGACAAATACTCCAGTTCCGGATCTCCAGGCCTTGGTAAGATCAGAAATACCTGAAATATCAGGAAGGCATATAAGACATTCACAACGATGCGAATGCTGTTTAATAAACCAACCCCTCGTTCAATGGCGGACTTGGTGGGTGATTGTGAAACAAGTATTTTCATGATCTATTCTTTTAGTCTACTTAAAATTATGACTTAAGATATTATAACCCTATTGGCATGGTATAAGATATATTAAACCGATAAGAATTTTTAACGGCTGGGCCCTCCCAGTTTTTATAGATAGCACTTGTTCTATATTCTCCATAGACATTAAGTGAAGCTTTCTCAAACACCCAAACTTTCCCAAATCTAGCACCAACGGGTAGGTAAAAACCTTTAGTATTCCAGTCGTAGAGGGCTACAATATCTGCAGTTTGCAAATAGATTCCCGATGTACCAAACCGGTAGGCCAAAAATGGTGCTATACCTAAAGGATTGGCATCAGACGTTCCGGCGGGTAATGTTTGCGGATCAATACCCCGAAAAGTTTGCGTAAATAACATACCATAAAACCATTGACCAGAATTGTTAACAATCGCTGCCGCCAATCCGTAGCCCCATTCATCTTTCGCCACACCAGGGTTACCCGGTGTAGTAACCAATGGGCCAATACCTGCCCTGCCTGAACCCCAATCTGTAGCTTTCGGAACAATTAATGCAAAGAGTTCAGTATTACCAAAACCGGTTTCTCCTGTCTCTACATTTTCATAATGGCGAACTGTTAATCGCGGTAGAATCGTCAACTTTTTAAGTGGAATTGGTGCAACAACCCGGAATTGCAGGTAGTTATCCAGGCCCGCCCTTCGTGGGCTTCCATTTACATCATCGTTAAAATAATCGGGCATTGCCTGATAAGCAAATTGAAAACTCCATTGGGTAGCAGTGGCATCCATTGCCATCGACTCTCTACTCTGTCCTTCCGACTCCTCCTGAGCAAAACTGTTAAGTGATACCAGTATTGCTATGATAAATACGCCTCTCTTCATGCTATGTTTTTTTTCTTGGTTTGATGCTCCTTGTTCTTGAGCGAAAATAATAACCTTAATCCTTAATTATCTAAAGTAACCAAACAAGGTGTTGCGTTGAAGGTAGTTAGGTATACTATTGGTATACCAAGGCCGTATATTGTGCAATTATTCTATCTCAGCAAAGAATTGTCTTAAACTAACCTTTGACTCAAGGCCTAGTTTTTTACGAAGCCGATATTGCAACACCTTAACTGAATTGGGTGATATTCCTTTTAATGAAGCGATCTCTTTGGTTCCAAGCTTAAGTCGTAATAATGATGCGAGATTCAATTCATTATCCGTTAGATCAGGATAAGTCGATCTAATTTTTGCAAAGAAAGCATGATTTACCTTATCGATGTCGCTGATCATAGCCTCAATACCTGCATCGGCACCGGCATTAACTTTGGTAAAATTGATAATATCATTAAGTTCAGTAGCCTCACCATTATTTAGTCTGAATTTGAGGATTTTCAATTTGTCGTGAACAAGCTTGCTAAACTCCTTTCGCCTCCCTAATTCAAGACTGAGATCTGTTAGGTCTTTTTGTTTATACTCCAACTTCATGGCCAATTGATCCTTCTCCATTTCTTTTACCTTAAGCTGCTCCACTTCAACCGCCATTTGGGCGTTAATTAGTCGCAATTTAATTTTTTCAATTATGTCTTGTGTTACCCGGTACCCCATGATAATAGAAAAGAAAATGGGATATAGGTCGAGTGGCAATACACCATCGGTAAATCGGGCAAGCATCGGCCAGCCAAGGTATTGTGAGCTCATTTCTTCAATGGCTAAAATGATAAATAGCAATGAAATAATTACAAATTCCACCTTCTCTGATCGATTTACCTTAATTACATAATTGATACCAGAAATCAGTAAGGTAACCAGACCCAGTAGTCCGAAATGCGCGATAATTTGCCATTGTGCCGGTTCACTCGTTTCACCGGAAAGTAGTAAAACAATAATTGCTAAGGAGAAAATTATTGGAAAAACCACGTTAAAACGCCCCTTTTTATCAATTATACTCGAGATAAACCAAGGAAAAACACTATAATAAATTGCCGCCGATACTAAAGTGGGTAAGGTTAAATCAGGCGAAACAAACGTATCTATAGCCCCAAGTAAAAAGTATAGTCCAGAAAAAAAACTGAATATGCCAAAATATAGATAGAGCCTATATTTTTTTGACCTTATGTAAATAATGCCGCTTAATACAGCAAAAGATAAGTTAACGCCCGCTAGTACTGCAAGTATAATCTCCACCATTCTCTTTCCTTTTCAACATTCTATCATTGCGCACATTCAAAAATAGCCAATATCTGCAAATATTAGAGCCGGCAAAAAAAGAAGGCCAGTTGCTCTCGCAACTGACCCTAGAACTACACTCCACAACAAGTGCACCTTTAAGTTTATCCTATTCGGCTATTCTCTTACAATAACATCATCGTGTACGGGGGGGGGGGAGAATAGCGAACAGTTCTACACATTTTATAAAATTTGATAACCGATTTTATACCTTAAACTGACATTAAGCTTATTACCTCGAAATCATTACTGGCCCCATTACGCCAGTGATATAAATTCTGTTCTCATCAACTGGAATAAACAAGCCTCCGGCGGTATTGAAAATGGGATTATTACCTAATACTAATGTTGAAATCTCCTCTCCCGTTGTCCAGTCGTAAGTAACTAAAGAATACATACCATCTTCAGCTAGTGTTAATGTGACTGTATTACTTTGAGATGAAACGGGATGTAGCGCCCATTGTAAACCACGGTGTTTAGTCCAATCACTCTTAAGCGATCTTGTTTCCTTGTCCCAGCTCCATTTCTCTACTGCTGCTGGGGGTTGGCGGGTTACGCCTGCCGTTAATACTGTTTCGAATATGGCTAGTTTGTCATTTTCGTCATAAACTGGATCTTCCCAGGCGGAGGCCATCATCATTACGCCATTACCATAGATATGCGGTGACCATTCTATCGTAGCCGGCACATCGATGGTCAATTTAATTTGATCGGCGATACGTCGAGATTTGGTTCCTTCAACCTGTTTGAAATCTTCAGGAATTTCATCTCGCCAAAAAGCAACCGCGCTGATTTCTTCTCCGGCATCTGCCACAAATACCAAGTGGTCTTCATCAGGTCCAAAACCCATTAAAGCTGGTGTATTTCCGGAACCACGTGATAAGGCTCTTGGGTTGGGAACATGATCATACTCCGTCTTCCAGGCGCCATCTTCTTCTTTGTCGGAAAGCTTTGTGCCATCCCAAACTATTTTGCGCATATACTTCGAGGTTACACAGTAGATGCCACCCTTGTCATCGATGCTAATTCCATTATCAACTGCTTCGCCATCTAGCATGACATACTGCATATCGGTCAAATCACGGGTTAAAACAGCAATTATTCCTGGCATCGCCACTGCAATGTGTCCATCGTATGTCATCCCTAAGGCAAAAATTCGACTGATCTGCTTGGCTTCTTCAGGAGTAACACCATCCTTAACGTTAAAGGATTTGGTTATTTCAATTTCAGAATTGATATCGCCCGGCGTTTTATCGCTTACCTTAAATATGGAAGTACCAAAACCAGCAAAGTAATTACCCTCATTATCCATCATGGTATAAATACCGTTTCCAATGTTGGCCG
Source organism: uncultured Cyclobacteriaceae bacterium (assembly GCA_965368405.1). GTDB lineage: Bacteria > Bacteroidota > Bacteroidia > Cytophagales > Cyclobacteriaceae > S012-113. The sequence continues at coordinate 6,028 of CBDUMS010000047.1, read as the reverse complement.
AACTTTGCTTGATTGCTTTTACATGCATGGCATATGGAGGTAAATACTTGTTTTCATCAGTACCTCCTGCAATCATTTCGTCTACGGTAGCCTTGATTTCATCATCTCCCGGAACTTCGTATTCAAAGCCTGGAACAACAACCTCATCCACCCACTCAAAAGCGCCATTGCTTATCTTAATTTTACCAATTTTATTGGTTCCTGATACAAATAGAGCTTCTTCCCCATTAGCATATGGGCGGTGTACTGTGCCGATTGAAGTTACCCAGGGCAACCATTGCACATTTTCGTCAGCGATACGACCATTCATATTCCATGACGGCAAAGCCGTTACATCGCTTTGTGCTGGGTTGAAATGTACCGACGGATAGTTACTATTAGCAATTAAGAATGGATTAGCAGGAGGAAGTTGGTGGCTAACTTCTTTCGGTTCTTCTTGCTTGCTCTCTTGTCTATTAGCTTTATTAGTGCATGAAGCAAATAATGCAATTACACAAATAAGTGATGCTATGTTTTTCATTTACTTAATGTTTATTTTTCAAAATCCTTAAAGTCAACTGGTTCAATCTTTGGAAAAGGCCAGGATTGATCAAAAAATCTTTCAGTAGGGAAATAGAGGCGTAAGTACGGAAACCAGCCTTGTCCAGGAACTGATTTAATCCAGTTGCTTTCCCATCCTTTTGGTGCTTTAGGGCCAACAAAAACATAAGTACTACCATCTTCATTAACTTGTGTAGTCTCATGTGCAGATCCAATTTCAGCCTTTTCTTGATCCGTAATTATCAGAGAACGTGTATCAGTATTATAGATCGTTACGGCCCAAAAAAGTTTTGCAGGGGGCTCAGCCTCTATTCTCATCACGTAGGACTTATCACCTTTCATAGGTTCCCCTTCAGCATCCAAAAACATACCACCATAACCTAAGCCAAAGCCATCCTTTGCAAAAGCCATTCGTTCAGAAATAGTACAAGCTTCATACGTATATCGAGCACGGGGATCTAACCTATCGTAGTATTTTGTTCTTTGCGTATGTTCCCATGCATCACCAGGTTCAGATCCTGCTACTCTACCCATTACGTGTCTCCATCCATCTTTACGAAGAACTCCTGGTAGTCGTTCACGAAAGACCATGCTTTTTGCCATAGCTTCTCCAACAATAATTGCATCCGTCAAAATTTCCTGTTGTTGTTCAGTTGGATTGAAAGGCTTGTCCTTTTCAATTCCTAAATCCTTTAAGTAATACATATAAAACCGGTCACGCTCATCAACTGGCTCTTCTTGCAAAATTGCATGTAGCATTTTCCAATAATCCATACCTCTGGGTTGGTAGTTTCTACCAGGTTTGTTACCTGCTGGAACTATGTCCATCTTGGGTTCTTCGTCCCAGAAATAGGTTCTCATGGAGCGCATTAAATTCTCTCTTTCTTCTAAACTCCCTGAAAAGCGGACAACAGACCAGATGTTATTTGTCTTTGATTCAATGTAAGTTACATCCTCCATGTATGGGATTTGATCGCGAGGAGTGTCAGGTCCTGTGAAAATATACTTTCCACCATTGGCTGAATATCTCCCTAAAAGGCCCACGTCAGTTAAGCCTCGCTGCCAAAAATCAATGTATAAGCCAATAATTGATCCTGGTGGAACCTCTAAAACAACAGCCTTTTCCTTTACATTAATCCATGTAAAAAGATACGGGGTTGATTCATTCGCAGTGAGAATTAAAGAACGATCATTAAATTCTTTCGCATAAACCGATTGATTAGGCTTTAAATTATACAGGTCTAAATATGACTGACGCCATTGGGCTTGGCCAACTATAGGTAAAGACCAAAGATAGGCCTGAACTGCCCTCTGGTAATCTTTCTCATAGTAAAGCTTATTAGTGGTCTCTTTAGTAGGTACACCATGGTCAAATTCTAGCTCGCCGATATGAGTTTTCACCTTACCTGTAATAGGCATTTCTTTTTCCTTTTTTTGTGCAAGAGCTGGTAATGCCATTGCTACAATAAGAAATCCTGCAAGTATCTTTTTCATGATCTAATTTTTAACAATGTATGGATGTAACCATTATTTTAAGTTTACTACAAGCCTGTCTAAATTACCTGTAAACTTATTATCTCGGCTATAATTCATCGAGACGGGTGTGCCCGTATCTTCTCCTACATCAAAGGTCTCAGAAAGTGAGTATTGACCAGGATGCGTGCGGTTGACCGTTCCTTGTCCAACCTGCTCGCCGTTCACAAAAAGCGTAACCACCGCAGTCTTATCCTCATTTACATCATAGACGGCTTTCAACTCAACTTCCCCCTCAGGAAGGGTTGTACTTGACCTAATAGTGAATCTATCTTCGTTATAGGCATTATAGTCGTATACCAATCGGTTGTCTTTAACATACAAAGTGTAGCCGCCGTAAAGACCTCCTGCAGCCACTAAAACGCCACTTGCTCCTCCACTTGGAATCTCAGCGTAGGCGGTTAAGCTATGATTTTTGTTCTTCACTGGAGGTGAGTACGGTTCAGAGATTCGAACGGCTCCTGGTGGGTAAAAGACGAATTCTTTACGCTTAGGCGCATAGATCTTGGCTACGTTAGAAAACCTTGCGCCCAGGTCATCATATAGTGGAAAAACATTGTATTTCCAGGCCTCCGCTTCCCAGGCTTCTTTCAGCTCTTCTAACTTCTCGGGATACTCTTCGGCCAGGTCATTAGACTCTGTAAAATCCTCGGTCACATTATAAAGCTCCCAAACATCATCTTCGAATGGGTAGGTGCCAGCAAAGTCCCATGGCATACGATTGCCATGAATGGTCACGGCTTTCCAGCCGTCCTTGTATATAGCCCTATTGCCATACATCTCGTAATACTGAACAGTGTGTTGATCGGGCGCATCGGCCTCATTGAACGAATAGGCGAAACTGCCACCATCTAGTGGCATTTGCCTGATCCCGTCGATCTCTTCCATGAATTCAAGATCAAGAACCTCCAGGATTGTTGGGGCAATGTCGATGATGTGATGGTATTGATTGCGGATTTCTCCCTTTCCCTCAATACCAGCTGGCCAGTGTACGATTAACGGATCCTTAATACCCCCATTATGTACAGTTTGCTTAAAGTATTTGAACGGAGTGTTCCCGGCCAATGCCCAACCTGCATGGTAGTGATTATCCGTGGCTTCCGACCCCCAGGCATCGTAGCGCTCTAAATTCTCCTCAAGTCGGGTTTGTTGGCTGTTGACAATAAGCATTTCGTTATGTGATCCAGATAAGCCTCCTTCACCACTAGCACCATTATCAGAGGTTAAAATGATTAGGGTGTTTTCTAGTTTCCCTATACGTTCTAAAGTAGCCATCATTCTCCCTATCTCCATGTCCAGATGCTCCAGCTGACCAGCAAAAGCCTCCATTTGACGCGCATACATGCGTTTCTCTTCGTCAGTGAGCGAGTCCCAGGCAGGAATTTCTTTATTACGTTCCGTTAGCGCTGACCCCTCAGGTATTACACCCAATTCTAGTTGGCGCTTGTGGATTTCTTCTCTTGCTACATCCCAACCCATATCAAACTTACCCTCATACTTCTCGATATATTCCTTTGGTGCATGATGCGGGGCGTGCATACCACCTGGTGCCCAGAACATAAAAAATGGGCGATCTGGATCGATAGAGGCATGCCCGGTTAAGTAATGGGTAGCTTTATCAGACAAATCTGTTGATAGATGATAATCAGGATTCCCTCGTGATGGCTCAATAGGCTCATGACCTGCATACATGACCGGAGTGAAGTTATTTGCATCCGCAGCCATGAAATTATAAGTGTGATCGAAACCATCGTTTGTAGGCCAGTAGGTAAACGGTCCGACCTGATGCGTCTGGAAACCTGGTGTGTGGTCCCATTTGCCTAGTGCGTATGTAGACCAGCCTCCCTTTTGAGCAATTTTTGTTACCTCTTGAGCCTCCATTGGCACGCGACCTGCATAACCAGGAAAACCCATGGCAGATAGTGCGTGAGACCCCATTCCGATTGAATGCGTATTACGACCAGCAAGAATAGCGGCACGAGAAGGTGAACAAAGCGCGGTTGTATGAAAATTGTTGTATACAAGTCCGTTGCTGGCCAGTTTGTCTATATTCGGTGTCTCTGTTAGACCGCCATAAGGTCCGAGCTGCCCATAGCCCACATCATCCAGAAGTATGAGCAGGACATTGGGTTCCTTACCGGTAAAGCTTTCCACTTCAGGCCAATCTTCTTCGGAATCCTGAAATGTCTTAGCAATTTTCCCTTTAAAGCCTGCCATTCTCGGATCTTCTTCTGCACTCTCTTGCTGTGGTTGGCAAGCAGAAATCAAAAACATACTGAGGAGTACGATTAAATAGTTATTCATTTTCTTCATCTTTCTCATTTTTATAATTACTTCAATTATTCACCAACTTTCACTGTTAATTTCTCTAAAGCCGTGTTTTTAAACGGCACCGCATAAGTATCTTCAATAATTGGCGAACCGGTGTCTTGACCTACATCAAATGTTTCTTCGATACTGTAGGTAGCCGGAATTGTTTTTGGGATATGTACCTTGCCAACACTCCTTTCGTTAATAAATAGTTCAGCATCTCCCTCAAAATTGCCTGTTTTAGTAAATACCATTCTCAATTGAGATTTACCTGTCGGTACATTCTCAGATGACATGATTATAGTCCTTTCACCAATGTAATTGTAGATGTAGACCAGTTGATTATCCAAAACCATTAAGGCATAACCCGAGGTACGACCTCCAGCTGTCACTAGTATGCCGTCTCCCCCATTTGCCGGAATATCAACATCGGCAATAAGTTCATGAGATTTGTTTTTAACGGGTGGGGCAACTGACTCATGTACTCGAATAGCCGCTGGTGGCCAATACACTAATTCTTTTCCCTGAGGTGCCGCGCGTGCCTGCATTTTTGCCAAACGAGGACCTACATCACCATCTAAGGGATACACATTATTCTTTTTCGCTTCCTCCTCAAATAACGCTTTTAGTTCTTCTAGCTTCTCAGGATATTTATCTGCCAAGTCATTACTTTGGGCAAAATCTTCATTGAGGTTATACAGTTCCCACTTATCATCATCTAAAGTCCCTTCTGCATTCAAAACCCAAGGTCTTTTGTCCCGGTGTAAAGTTACCGCTGTCCAACCATCGGCATATATCGCACGATTACCGAATAATTCGTAATACTGTACCGTGCGTGTGTCTTTTGCTTTCGCTTTGTTAAACGAATAATTCATCGGAACTCCATCAAAAGGAATTTGCTCTATTCCATCAATAACTTTCGGTGCTTCAACCCCGGCTGCTTCTAAAATAGTGGGTGCAATATCAATAATATGATGGTACTGCTCCCGTATCTGTCCGTTATTTTTAGGATCAATTCCATTAGGCCATGAAACAACCATTGCATCGGCATTGCCGCCCCGGTGTGCACTTTGCTTATAAAACTGAAATGGTGTATTTCCAGCTTGCGTCCATCCGGCTGTTACGTGCCAAACCCCAACTTTATTGCCCCACTCATTCATGTACTGGGCATTGGTTTCATAAGGAATGTTAGGAACTCCATTAAAGAACCCATTCTCGTTAAATGTTCCGTGTAGAGCTCCTTCGGCAGAACCTCCGTTATCAGATGTGAAAATAACTACGGTATTATCTAGTTCGCCAATTTTATCAAGATAATCTAAGATTTTTCCAAACTCATGATCCGTATAAGCCAACTGACCAGCGAATGCCTCCATTTGACGAGCGTATAGAGCTTTTTCTTTATCATTTAAAGTTTCCCATGCCGGTATTTCTTCATCACGAGGGGAAAGTTTTGTCCCTTCTGGAACAATACCCATTTCAATCTGATTGGCTAAAATTAATTCACGGGCCTTGTCGTATCCCATATCGAATTTCCCTTCGAACTTTTTTATCCAGTTTTTGGGTGCCTGGTGCGGGGCGTGAACCGCTCCCGTAGCCCAAAACATACAGAATGGCTTATCATGGTCAGATGCCTTTAGCATCGATA
>CBDUMS010000046.1:0-27564 GCA_965368405.1 uncultured Cyclobacteriaceae bacterium | reverse complement strand
TATCACCTGGAGAATATCCACATCGGTAGTGATCATAATCATATCGACTGTCGCTTCCCGGTACAGGGAGTAATCAGGCCACAAACCACTGAATACCACGACTTCCGCGGATATGCCGGTAGAGTGGCCAGTGGTGTTTTTAAGCCGGGCGATGATGTAGTGGTTTTACCTTCTGGCTTTGGTTCTTCGATAAAGGCTATTCACACCTTAAACGGTGAGATTGAAGAAGCTTATGCGCCGATGTCGGTAACCATTACCTTGAACGACGATATCGATGTGAGTAGAGGCGATATGATCGTGAGAGAAAACAACCAGCCATCTGTTGAGCAGGACATTGACTTAATGGTATGTTGGTTAAACGAAAAGCCGTTAGTACCTAATGGCAAATATGCAGTTAAACATACTTCTAATGATGCGCGTTGTATTATTAAAGAGGTTCGGTATAAGCTTGATATTAATACCCTCCATCGACACGAAGACGACAAAGAAATCAAGGCCAACGATATTGCCAGAATTAAAATACGCACCACGAAGCCTTTACTATTCGACCGCTATGAGCGAAACCGCGTTACGGGTAGCTTAATTTTGATTGACGAAGCCACCAACGAAACAGTTGGGGCTGCCATGATTATTTGATTCCACCTTACTGATTAATTTCTTTAGTTCATTTTGATTAGGTTGATTACTTTTGCAGGATGAACAGAAGTGGAGATGGAAAAATTGAGCTCATGGCACCCGCGGGTAGCTTTGAGGCAATGCAGGCTGCTATCGATAATGGAGCAGATTCAATATACTTTGGGGTAGAGCAGCTCAATATGCGGGCAAAGTCAAGTATTAACTTTACGCTTGACGACCTTCCAGAGATTGCAAGGAGATGTAATGAAGAGAACGTAAGAACCTATCTTACCTTAAATACGATCATTTACGATCATGATCTCAGTATAATTAAAACCTTGATTACCAAAGTTCAGGAGGCAGGAATTACTGCAATTATTGCTTCCGACCAAGCCGTAATTAATTACGCGAAAACTATGGGTGTTGAGGTTCATATCTCTACCCAACTCAATGTTACCAACATAGAAACGGTTAAGTTTTATGCACTCTTTGCGGATGTAATGGTGCTGTCTCGTGAACTTAGCTTGCGTCAGGTAAAGCAGATTTGTGATTCCATCGTTAAGGAAGACGTGCGTGGCCCATCTGGAAACCTCATTGAAGTAGAGATCTTTGGGCATGGAGCACTTTGTATGGCTGTATCGGGTAAATGTTATTTGAGTCTTCATACCCAAAATTCATCTGCTAATAGGGGTGCTTGTATCCAAAATTGCCGAAGAACCTACAAGGTGGTTGATCTTGAAGACGGGCATGAACTTGAAATAGATAATGAGTACATTATGTCTCCTAAAGACCTATGTACAGTAGATTTTCTTGATCAGGTTATCGATACCGGCGTTAAAGTACTGAAAATAGAAGGTAGGGGACGAGCAGCAGATTACGTTGCAACCGTAATCAGAACTTACCGCGAAGCTATAGACGCTTACTATGATGGGGAATATGGTGAAGAAAAGGTGAAGATGTGGATGGATCGACTGAATACGGTCTACAACCGAGGATTCTGGAGTGGATACTATCTGGGTCAAAAGATGGGAGAGTGGACTGATTCTAACGGCTCAAAAGCATCTCAGAAGAAGGTCTACTTAGGAAAAGGCATTCACTATTTTCCAAAAAGCAAAGTGGCTCATTTTAAAATTGAATCGCAATCGGTTAAAGTTGGTGACCAAATTCTTATCACTGGTCCGACAACAGGGGTCATCGAATCTGAAATTTCTTCGTTACGGGTTGATGACACACAAGTAGATGAGGCGAAGCGTGGTGAGGAGATTACCTTTCCACTCGACAAACTCATTCGCTCGAGCGATAAGATTTATAAAATTGTAGAAGCCTGATGGTAGTCATCACGCAGCAAAGAGATAAATGTATCGGCTGTAATTATTGCGTTGAGTTCGCTTATGACCGTTGGCGCATGTCTAAAAAAGATGGCAAATGCACACTAATTGGCAGTGAAAACCGTAAAGGCTTTCATACAGTTAAAGTGAGCGATGACGAATATGATGCCAATCAACGTGCTGCCGAAGCTTGTCCTGTAAATATTATAAAAGTTAAACAGCTATAATCGCTTAATACTCCTCTAAGGAGTCCAAAATCGCTTTTTTGTAACCTTTTCTTATTTTCTAGCGTCTTAGTTAATATTTCATCTGCATTTAGGAAATATATAACTATGAAAGGATCTAATTTAGGCGAGTTCGAAGAGTTAGTCTTATTGACCATTGGGGCATTGGCCAATGATGCCTATGGTGTTAGCATTAAAGACTTTATTGCTGAAAAAGCGAGAAGAAATCCAAGCATAGGGGCTTTACATTCTGCTCTTAGTCGTCTTGAGGATAAGGGATTTATTAAACCGCAAATAGGTGAGGCCACCAAGATACGTGGTGGTAGACGCAAGAAGTATTACCAGATTACGATTGCAGGAAAAGAGGCTTTACGAGTCAGTAACGAATTGAGATCCGAGCTCTACAAGCTCATACCAAAATTAAATTTTGCTCTTGCTTAATGGAAAAAAAAGAGGAGAACAAAAATCAAACACCACCACGCTGGGCGGAGCGGCTTTTATACTGGTTTAGTGATAGTCGTGAGATAGAGTATATAGCTGGCGATTTAGAGGAGTTGTATCTCCAAACTATCCAAAAGAAAGGTAAGACCAGGGCTAAAATCAAGTATATAAAGGATGTATTGGATATGGTCCGTCCCTTTAACTTATTTAAAAACAAAAAACCAATAACAACAGCAGGCATGTATAAGAACTATATAAAAATCGCATTTCGAAATATGATGCGCAGCAAAGCGTATTCGATAATTAATGTATCAGGGCTAGCAATTGGAATGGCAGCAACCATTCTAATTCTTCTTTTCGTTCAAAATGAACTAAGCTATGATAGATATCACGAAAATTCTGATCGTATTTATCGTGTTTCACGCGCTTGGTATAACGATAGTGGGGAGGTGAACCTTCACTTGGGCGAAGTTGCACCGCCGTTTGGACCACTCATTAAATCAGATTATGATGGAATTGTAGAGGAAGCGGTACGCCTAATGGGTATGACATTTTTGGTTAAAGGTGATGACAAGGCTATTGAAGAACCTCAGCTATTTTTTAGTGACCCGAATGTGTTTAAAGTTTTTACCTGGGAGGTAATTGAAGGAGATTTAACAACAGCTTTAGACCAGCCTAATTCAATAGTCTTAACCCGATCGGCCGCTGAAAAATACTTTGGAAAATTAGATGTTATTGGAAATGCGATGTCGTTAGGTAATCAATATTTACCTGAGCCCTTCGAAGTTAAAGTAACAGCTGTAATTGAAGACATTCCTGAAAACTCTCACTTTCACCCGGAATTAATTGGGCCGATGGCCATGGTTGAGGCTTATTATGGTGGCTATGAGAGCTTTATGCAGGCATGGGGGAGCAATAATTTTTCAACCTATTTATTACTGAAAGAAGGCTATCCTTACAAAGACCTGGAGGTTGAATTAGGGAATTTCTTAAATAAACACCTAATGCCAACCAGCTCAGGCAGAATGCCGAATGAGTATAATAAATTAAGTTTATGGCCACTTACCGATATCCATCTCCATTCTCAACTTGATAGTGAGCTCGAGCCTAATGGCGACATTGCTTATGTCTATCTCTATTCTATGGTGGCTTTGTTCATTCTAATCATAGCCTGTATAAATTTTGTTAATCTTGCTACCGCGCGTTCATCAAAAAGGGCGCGCGAAGTGGGTATGCGTAAAGTTATGGGTGCCGTTCGTCCAATGCTGATTCGCCAGTTCATAGCGGAATCGCTCTTATATGCTGTGTTTGCATTAGTGCTTTCAATTCTATTGGTTTCACTGGTCCTGCCATGGTTTAATAACTTTACCCAAAAATCGTTAGTCCTTGATCTTATCAATAACCAATTTCTGGTTGTTCTCTTGCTGGGGATTACGATACTTACCGGTTTTGTAGCGGGTTCGTACCCCGCATTTTATCTTTCTGCATACAAACCGGTAGATACACTTAAGGGTGAAGTGAATGCAGGGAAAGCGAAATTTGGGCTGAGGTCTGTGTTGGTAGTATTCCAGTTTGCCATTTCGATTGTTTTACTAATTGGAGTTGGAGTGGTCAATGATCAACTGGACTATGTAAAATCGAAAGATTTAGGCTTTGATGATAACCGCGTGCTGGTTTTACCGATCAATCAGGCAATCTATAATAATTTGCTCGACACTAAGAATAATCTTTTACAGAACCCAGGCATTGAGCAAGTAGGGTTTGCCAGTCGCATCCCATCGGGAAGGTTGTTAGATTCACAAGGGGCAACTGCGGAAATTGATGGAGAGATGAAACGTGTTGAGTTTCGCATTGCGGACGTACATACCGATCATGACTTCCTCAGAACTCTCAATGCTCCGATTATTGCAGGTAGAGATTTTAGTTTTGATAACGCGAGCGATTCTGCTGAAGCATTTATCTTAAACGAAGTAGCGGTACGCGAAATTGGCTGGAAAACGAACAACGAAGCAATCGGTAAGAAGTTTAATTACGGCGGCCGTCAAGGCTATATTACAGGGGTGGTAAAAGACTTCCATTTCGAAGCCTTACATCAAGAGATTGCACCCGTTGTCTTTATGATAAGTAGTGGAAGAATGGGTAATCTCATCGTAAAGATGGCTCAAGATAAGGAGGAAGAAACGATGCTTTTTCTGCAGGAAAAGTGGTCGTATCTTATGCCAGATTACCCCTTTGAAACTTATTATATAGACGCCCAGTTTGACGCCCAATATGCAAACGAAGATCGTTTAGCAGAATTAGTGAACTACTTTTCGGTACTCGCTATCATCATTGGTATGTTAGGATTGTTCGGCTTAGCATCGTATACAACAGAGCAACGCTTTAAGGAAATAGGCATTAGAAAGGTACTGGGTGCTTCGAACAACGAAGTGTTATTTATTCTTACCAGAGGGTTTACATTCCTGGTCTTTATTGGATTTCTCTTAGCTATTCCTATTGCTTACTTCCTGATGAATAGCTGGTTAGAAACTTTTGCATATCACGGTTCGGTAAATTGGACAACTATATTATTGGCCGGATCGGTAGCCATTCTTTTGGCATGGATAACCGTGGGTTTTCAAACGTATAAGGCAGCCCGAGCAAATCCAATAGACTCGATCCAATACGAATAATTGACTTAATGGTGAGAATTTTCTAGATTGTCAATTAATCAACGTTAATCTTATGGAAGCAACTATCAATTATTGGGCAGTTTTAGTGGCTGCAGTATCAAGTTTTATTGTCGGCGCAATTTGGTATGGGCCTTTTATATTAGGCAAGGCATGGCAAGCAGCAGTAGGCTTAACCGATGAAGAATTACAGAATGCCAATATGGCTAGAAAATTTGGGTTAGCCTTTGTCCTTAGTGTTTTGATTACCTACGGAATGGCTATGTTCTTTGCTGGGCAAGCCAATTTTCAAGAAGGTTTAATGTACGGTGCCATGACGGCTTTATTCTTTGTTATTCCGTCAATGGGAATTAACTCCTTATTCGAACACCATTCTTTAAAGCTATTTTTAATTAATGCTGGGTATAACCTTATCACCTATTTGGTAATTGGTGGAATCTTAGGTGCCTGGCATTAGGCAAAAAAAGAGGGATGCAAAACTGCACCCCTCTTTTTATTAAATTAATTATATCTATTTCTGAACACCAATTTCAATTGGAACTTCAACTTCATTACCATCTTTATCAATCAGCTTAAGTTCGTCGAATCCGGCGTCGTTAAACTTCTCAAACTGGGTAGCTGCATCACCCACAACTAAATACTTCATTTTTTCAGGTCTGATGTATTTTTGGGCAAGTGCTTTATGCTGATCTAGGGTCATATTCTTAATTACATCCTCTTCTTTTTTAATGTAATCCGGATCAAAGCCAAAATTGCTTCTGGTTTGGAGCATTCCAATTAATGAACCCAGTGTTTCGAAACGCCTGGTGTTTGATTTCACCATCGCATTTTTCGTAAATTCAAGGTCTTCGTCAGAAATACCTTCCTTATACTTCTCCATTTCTTCCATAAAAATCTTGGTAGACTCGTAGGTAGTATTGGTTCTTACACTCGACGAGGCGGTGAATGTACCCGATACTCTACCACCATCGAAGGATGTTCTGGCTCCATAGGTATAACCTTTTTCTTCGCGAAGAATAAGGTTTACATTACCACTAAACGATCCGCCCAACTTATAATTCATAACCATTGCAGGATAATAATCCGGGTCAGTCCTTTTTAAGGATAAGTACCCAATATTAATTACAGATTGTTTTGAATTTGGGATATCTACAAAATATAATCCCGATTTATCCTCTGTGTCCGGCAGGGTATATTGCGGGGGATTAACCTCTTTTGCAGGCCAATTTTTATTTAAGCTTTCAAGCGTTTTCAATGCCTTTTCCTTTGTAATATTACCTACTACGTGGTAGCTCGCTACGGTAGGAGAATAATAATTATTATAAAAGTTCTTAAGGTCATCGATCTGAATCATCTTGACATCGGCTTCGGTTCCTATTGCAGGATAACCAAGGATATGTTCCGGGCCATAGAGTAATTTAGCTCCTGCGGATTGGGCTACTGCATTTGGGTTGCCCGCTCTTCGTTTGATACTATTTATAGTACGGGTTTTAATCAACTCAAACTCAGCTTCATCCCATCGTGGCTCAAGAAGAATCTCTTCAATCAACGCCATGGTTGCGTCATAATTTCGCGATAAGCAATTTGCGGAAATTGTAATGTTCTCGTCAGAGGTGTACATATTGATACTTGCACCTAACATATCTATAGCCTCTTCTAATTCTTGAGGTGTTTTAGTCGCTGTACCCTCCATCATAATATCAGTCATGAGGTTTGCAACGCCATTTTTAGTTATCTCATCGAATAAATGACCACCTTTTAGAACAATACTAAATTGCACAAGTGGCAGCTCATTAAATTCAATACCATAAACATTCATGCCGTTCTCCAGCGTAGCATCCCATTGGTTTGGTATTTTTAACTCAGGACTCGGACCCTTCTCAGGTTCAATGCTTCTGTCGAAGCTAGATTCTGACATTATAATTTCATCATCGGCATCTTCGATGTTTTTCTCAACATTCTCCGTAATAACTTCTTCTACAACAACGGCCTGTTCTGAATTGGATGCGATAAGATCTAGTTGACCTTTCGGAACAAAACTGGTAAGTACATAAGGTTTGTCCTTTATATAGGTGTTGTATACCCGCATTACATCCTCTTTAGTAACAGCTTTGATGTTTTTAATTTCTGTTGAAATATAATCGGGGGTACCTGCAAAGGTATTATACTGTGATAGCTGGAATGATTTTCCAAGAACACTGCTAATACCGTTGTAAAACTGAGTTTCTATGCTCGCTTTAATTCGCTCTACATCCTTATCAGTAATTCCTTCAGTTTCTAAAAGTTTAAAGCTTTCGAATACCGACTGCTCAATTGTGTCGAGCCCAATGCCTGCATTCGCGGTAATATTTACCCTAAAAACACCCGCTATTTCCGAAGCATTATTCCAGACGTTAACACTTGAGGATAGATTTTTCTCTTTTACTATATTCTTATACATCGGAGCTTTTTTGCCTTCCGATAATAACTCAGATAAGAAGTCGAGGGCATAAGCATCTTTATTAAACTGTTCTACAGTGGGCCAAACCATATTAAGTTGTGCTGCTCGTGCAAAATTATCTTCATGATATAATCGCTTCGTCTCTTCCAGTGTAGGTATCTGAACTTCCAATGGAGCAACATCTGGCCCTCTTTTAATCTCACCAAAATATTTCTCTACCAGAGCTTTAGTGTCCTCGCCTTCAAAATCACCAGCAATTACAAGAGTCGCATTATTAGGTCCATAGAAATTGTGATAAAACTCTTTTACATCTTCTACGGTAGCATTTTGAAGATCAACTAATTCGCCGATTACTTGCCAGTTATAAGGATGTCCCTCAGGGTATAGATTTTTGTCAATCACATAGCCAGTATGACCATAAGGGTTATTATCAACCCGTTGCCTTTTTTCATTTTGTACAACCTCTTGCTGATTGTAAAAAGCTGCTTCTGTCACGGTATTGATCATGTATCCCATTCGATCAGACTCAAGCCACAGCACCATTTCCAGTGCGTTATTAGGAACAACTTCATAATAAATGGTCCCATCTTGCCAGGTTCCACCGTTCAGCGTACCGCCAGCATCCTGTATCTTCTTGAAAAACTGGTCCTGCCCAACATGTTCCGATTCTTGAAAAAGCATGTGCTCAAAAAGATGGGCAAATCCTGTTCGGCCAGGTTTTTCACGGTTCGATCCAACATGATACATAATCGCAACAGATACTATTGGATCTGATTTGTCCTGGTGAAGGACAACATCTAAGCCATTCTCCAAGCTGTACTTTTCGAATTCAATGCTTAAACTGTCTTCTCCTGCATCGTCTGCAGGGTTACATGCAATAAAGCCAACTGCCAACCAGAGAGCTAATAATGTTTTGAATAATTTCGACATTGATAAAATTTTAGTTAGTATATGATAAGTACAAAATAAACCATAATGTTGGTAAAATACAGATTTTGAGGTACGAGATATTCAAGATTTGTAGTAATATCGCTGCCAAGTTTGAGGTAATAGGATTTATGTTTAAACGAGGCGGGGTACTTTTTTTATTATTAGTTTTTGTGATTATTGCGAAGGGTCAGTCAACCCTTGTGCTTGACAACCTGCCACCTTCTGTGAAATGGCAGCAAATTAAAACACCTAATTTCAAGATCATATACCCAGAGGGCTTTAAAAAGCAAGGCCTTCGTATGGCGAATACCTTGGAAAGAATCCATCAGCCCGTAGCGAAAAGTATGGGTCTGAATGGCACTAAGCCAATACCCATCATCCTTCAAAACCAGAATCTAGTATCAAATGGGTTTGTAACCCTGGGTCCTCGGAGGTCTGAGTTTTTTACGAGCAGCCCTCAGAGGGCAAATCTTGTTGGTAATAACGACTGGCTCGATATGCTAGCCTTGCATGAATATCGACACGTTGTTCAATTTGAGCGTAGCAGAACCGGGTTTACTGGTTTTATTAGAACAATATTCGGCGAATATTCACAGGGGGCAGTTGCTGGTTCTAGTGTGCCATCTTGGTTTTGGGAAGGTGATGCTGTAGGTATCGAAACAGCATTATCATCGAGTGGCAGGGGGCGTATACCTCAATTTAGTGCCAGCTTTCGCGCAAATCTACTTGAGCGAGGTGCGTTTAATTACAACAAGGCTTACCTCAGGTCGTTTAAGGATTTTATTCCTAATCATTATGTACTTGGCTATTTCTATGCTACTTATCTTAAAAATAGCTATGGCGAGAAGTCGCTAGAAAACATGGTAGATAAGACATGGTCTATGCCCTATGTCCCCTTCAGTTTTTCATTCTCTCAGAAAATGTTTGGCGGCAAAAAAATGCCTGCAATGTATCAGTCTATGATGGTGGAGCTAAAAGATAAATGGCAGAACCAATTGCAAGGCCTAGAAATAACCAGCTTTGAAAAGATAAATACCAAACGAAAAAAGGTTTATACCAATTACAATTATCCACAGGCACTGGATAATGGAAATATTCTGGCTTTGAAATCTGGGCTAGGAGATTATGCTCGATTAGTTGAGGTAAATGTAAATACCGGAGATGAACATGTGGTTTTCACACCAGGTGTACTAAACGATGCAGGTATGCTATCGGCTCGGGATGGTATAATTGTTTGGAACGAATTTAATTATGATCCACGTTGGCGTCAAAGAACCTACTCCGTTATTAAGTTATTTAATATGGGTACTGGCGTACTAAGGCAAATAGGAGAGAAATCTCGATATACGGCCGCCGCATTATCACCAGACCGTACTAAGCTAGCGACAATAGAACAGACCAGTGATTATAAGAACACTTTAGTTATTCTGGATGCTTACTCTGGACAGCGAATGAAGTCCATTCCAGCTCCTGAAGGAAGTCTGCTAACTAATCCTGTATGGACTGATAGTACCTCGATTGTGGTTGCTGAAGTTTATGATCGCCGAAAGAAGATTTTGGAAATTAATACAGCAAATAAGGAGATATCGGTTTTGCTTGAACCAACCTTAGATCAGATCTCCTATGCAGTTCGCCATAATGAGTTTCTGTTTTTTGTATCAGGGATGACGGAAATTGATAACATTTATGCGAAGGACTTATCATCCGGTATTCTGTATCAGGTAACCTCATCGAAATTCGGCGCAACTAATTTCACGTTCTCTAAGGATGAAAAGTATATCTATTATAGTGAGTTGAATTCTTTGGGCAACGATATCGCTCGGATTCCCTATGATAAAGAACTGTGGACAGCAGTGGAAGACCTTGAAGACACTAGGATTCAATTTTATGCGTCGATGGTTGAAAATGAAGGTAATGCAACCATTTTAGATAGTATTCCTGAAATTGATTACGATGTTTCAAGATACAGAAAAAAGGCTGTCAAATTACATAGTTGGGGGCCACTTGTTTCACCGACGGCTACCGACCTGGAAGTGGGGTTATACTCCACAAATGTGCTCAGTACAACCGACCTCTTTCTTGGATTTCAGACAGATCAGGATTTAAATTTTAAGTGGATTGCTCGGGGTAGTTATCAGGGCTTATACCCAATATTGGACATTGAAGCTAATTATGCTAAACGAAATGCCTCAGTAACCTACCGCGATACCGCCTCAGGCGCCAATCGAATAGATCAGATTAAGTGGAATGAAACGGGTATAAAGGGAGGATTACGAATACCCTGGATTTTAACAAAAAGTAAGTATTTCACCAATTTAGAAGTGCGAAATTATGTTGGCTACACCGCAGTTAGAGATTACCAAAGCTCTGCCTTCGGATCAGATAGGTACTATTTATATTTTAGTAGACTCGGAAATGGCAATTTACTAAACAATGAATTTCGAGTACTTTTCTCCAGTTTACATACTCGAAGTCGGCGTGATATTCAATCGAAATGGGGTATTGTTTTGGTTGCCGAGAATTTCTCTACACCCTATGGAGGCGATTACGATGGTGGCTTGACTTCCTTTCGGGGCCAGTTCTATGTACCAGGGTTAGCCAAACATCACTCGTTAAACTTCTTTGCCGGTTATCAACATAATAAAATCACTCTAGATAATAATAATTATTGGTTCGCGAACAGAATGCCTTACCCTAGAGGGGTTCGCGGCTCTACATTCGAAGATTTTTATGCACTCCGGGCGAATTATGATCTCCCATTACTCTATCCTGACTTAAGTCTTGGCCCATGGATCTATATTCAGCGGATAAAAGCTAAGTTATTTTATGATTACGGCTTTGGAAGCACTACGGTAAATAATCCGCAGTTTCAGCCTGTTGACTTCTCAAGGCAATATTATTCAACAGGAATGGAGCTTACATTTGATTTTAACTTTATGCGAGCATTACCAATACTTGAGCTAGGAGTGCGCTATTCATACCTGCCTGATCAAGGATCAGGAAGCTTTGAGTTCTTAATTGGATCATTCGGTTTCTAGATCTAGATAATAATTATTATCATCTAGTTTTATGTGGTAGGCCCTAACCTGCGTGTATTTCGGATAATTGTTTGTAACTAGCTCTTAAACCTTATATTTTTGGCGCTGCAACAAGCGAAAATTATTATGGCCGAAGTAATAAGAATGCCGAAGATGAGTGATACCATGGAAGAAGGGGTTATCGCGGCATGGTTGAAAAAAGAAGGAGATATTGTAAAGTCAGGAGATATACTGGCTGAGGTTGAAACGGATAAGGCAACCATGGAGTTGGAAGCGTACGAAGATGGCACCTTGCTTCATATTGGGATTAAAGAAAAGGAAGCCGCTCCAGTGGATGGTATTATTGCCATAATCGGAGAAAAAGGCGAAGACTACACGCATCTGCTGGAAGAAACATCTGCTGCTACACCAGTGGCTGCTGAAGCTGAAGAAGATACAGCACCTAAAGCATCTTCTGAAACGGCGGAGGCCATAGACACTTCTAATATTAATGCCTCGGTAATCAAAATGCCGAAGATGAGTGACACCATGGAGGAAGGAACTATTGCTCAATGGTTGAAGAAGGAGGGTGATGTTGTAAAATCTGGCGACCTTCTCGCTGAGGTGGAAACAGATAAAGCCACTATGGAGTTGGAGTCTTACGAAGACGGAACACTACTCTATATCGGCCCAAAAGATGGTGAGTCTGTCGCGGTTGATGGTGTAATTGCCATTATAGGAGAGAAGGGTGCAGATTTTCAAAAACTACTAGATGCCGAAAATTCGGCAAAGACATCTAATGTGCCGGCAAAGGGCGAAAAGAAAGAAGAAACTACAGCACCAGCTGTGATTGAAGAAAAGGCACCAGCTCCGGTATCCAGCAATACCGATGGTCGTGTTAAGGCATCGCCACTAGCTAAAAAAATGGCTCAAGATCTTGGCTATGATATTTCTAAAATCAATGGCTCAGGCGATAATGGCCGAGTGATTAAGAAAGATGTTGAAGCATATGTGCCTTCGGCAGAACCTGCACCGGCTCAAAAAGAAGCACCTTCTAAAGGAGAAAGCAGTTTTATTCCTTCACCGGTTGCGGTTGGTGAGGAGTCTTACGAAGAGGTGGCAGTATCGCAAATGCGTAAGACTATTGCAAAAAGACTTTCCGAGAGTAAGTTTACCGCTCCTCATTTTTACCTTACTATGGAAATTAACATGGATAAGGCTATCGAGGCTCGAAAGAGTATGAATGAGATTTCACCAGTTAAGATTTCTTTTAATGACCTTGTTGTTAAAGCAGCAGCAGCAGCCTTGCGTCAGCATCCAAAAGTTAATGCTTCATGGCTCGATGATAAGATTCGCTACAACCACCATATCCATGTTGGTATTGCCGTTGCAGTTGAAGAGGGCTTATTAGTGCCAGTGGTTAAGTTCACTGATCAGAAGTCTGTTTCGGCAATTTCTGGAGAAATAAAGCAGCTAGCGGGGATGGCTGTGAATAAGCAATTACAACCTGAGCAATGGGAGGGAAATACCTTCACCATCTCTAATCTAGGGATGTTTGGTATCGAAGAATTTACTGCGATTATAAATCCTCCTGATGCATGCATAATGGCTGTAGGTGGTATTAAGCAGACTGCTATTGTAAAAGATGGACAGCTTGTACCGGGTAATGTAATGAAGGTAACCTTATCTTGCGATCACAGAGTCGTTGATGGCGCTGTGGGCTCAGCATTCTTGAAAACTTTCAAAGAGCTTCTGGAGGATCCGATCCGCATTTTGGTGTAGAAATCTGCCATTATGTCTTGGGTATGAATCTTGCTAGGGAAAGGTTACAAAAAACACTAGAGTAATGACCAAAGTTAAGTCAACAACCGTTCTGGCAATAGCCCATAATGGTGAGGTGGTAGTTGGGGCCGATGGCCAGGCTACCATGGGAAATTATGTTGCCAAGAGCAATGTAAAGAAGGTGAGAAGTTTACAAGACGGAAAAATTGTAACCGGCTTCGCAGGCTCAACCGCTGATGCCTTTACCTTATTGGAGCGTTTCGATGAGAAACTGAGCAGCTATGGCGGCAATATGAAAAGAGCAGCAATTGAGCTAGCGAAGGATTGGCGCATGGATAGGTATTTAAGGAAGCTAGAAGCTATGCTAATTATTGCCAACGAATCGGAAGTACTTATTTTATCCGGAACAGGCGATGTTTTAGAGCCAGATAACCAGATTGCGGCAATTGGATCGGGGTCTATGTATGCTCAATCGGCTGCAACAGCCCTTAAAAAGCATGCTCCAGAGCTTTCCGCAGAAGAAATTGTTCGGGAAAGCTTAAATATCGCTGCCGATATTTGTATTTATACCAATCATAATCTGGTTATCCAGAAAGTTAAATAGAATGAAGATCTATCATAACCCGCGTTGCTCAAAAAGCAGACAAACGCTTCAGATAATCCAAGAGGCTGGTCGCGATGTAGAAATAGTTGACTACCAGAAGAATCCAATAACAGAAGATGAGCTCAGAGAAGTCTACGAAAAGTTAAACCTTCCTATTAATTATTTAATACGGACAGGGGAGGAGATTTATAAAACTGACTACAAAGGTAAAACCCTATCCGATGATGAATGGATTCATGCGTTGATAGAACATCCCAAAATGATGGAGCGACCTATCGTTGTTAAAGACGATGAAGCAGTTCTCGGGCGTCCGCCAGAGAATGTTAATAAATTACTTTAAACTACTATTTGTCTTCTTTTTTGAATTCCAAAGCTGCAGAATTCAAGCAATATCGCATACCTGTAGGACGTGGACCATCGTTAAAGCGATGACCAAGATGTCCGCCACAATTAGCACATACCACTTCCTCGCGCACCATGCCTAAAGAACGATCGTCTACAATTTTAACAGATGAACTCTCAAGCGGCTGCCAGAAACTTGGCCATCCAGAACCTGATTTAAACTTGGTCTCCGAGCTGAATAATTTTTGATTACACCCGGCACAGTAGTACATGCCATCATCATAATTTTGCCAGTACTTACCTGTAAAGGCTAATTCAGTACCTTTCTCTCTAAGAATTTTGTATTCTTCTGCAGAAAGCTCTGCCTTCCATTCCTCTTCCGTTTTCTCCATAGGATAATTCTTCTTTTCCATCTTATTAGACTGTGACAGACAACTTGTCGCGGCTAAACTAGACACTGTTAATGCAAGTATAAATAACTTTTTCATAGTACAGTATTAACCTTATTTTTCGAAAAAGAGTTTCTTTTTATAAACGATTTTCTACTTCATTCTTTCATTTGGCCTAAATTCAATCATTGATTCCGTATTTTCGTGCTCAGATTTTATACGCAAGCGATGGGTAGTTAATTTAGCCTACCCTGTTCTAAAAGCGTTAATACGTAACAATAACGAATAGATAACTTGAAATTTAGTGATTTTAATTTCGATGAGCACCTAAATCAGGGACTCGAAGCAATTGGTTTCGAAAAGCCAACATCGATACAAGAACAGGCAATTCCGCATATACTTGCAAAAAAAGATATTATAGGCTGTGCTCAAACCGGAACAGGCAAAACTGCTGCATTTTTATTACCTGTAATCGAAGATATTCTGCGTAAGAGTCATGATGGACTGGCGGCATTGGTTATCGTTCCAACCCGTGAGCTTGCCATTCAAATTGATCAGCAAGTTGAAGGCCTAGGGTATTTTACCGGGGTAAGTTCATTGGCAATCTACGGTGGTAAAGATGGCGTCTCATTCGGACAGGAGAAGCAGGCATTATCGGAGGGTGCAGATATTGTAATTGCAACTCCAGGTAGATTAATCGCTCATTTAAATTTGGGGTATGTTAAGTTTGACAAGCTACGCTTTCTTATTTTAGATGAGGCCGACCGAATGCTCGACATGGGATTTTCGGAGGATATTGAAAAGATCGTTGGTTACTTACCCAAGAAAAGAAATAATCTGCTTTTTTCGGCAACAATGCCTCCAAATATCAGAAAGTTGGCAAAGTTAATACTCACGGATCCTATTGAGATAAACATAGCTTTATCGAAGCCTCCAGATGGTGTGGTACAAGCTGCTTTTCCAGTTTATGAACCACAAAAAGTAGGGTTAATTGTTCACCTACTACGAGCGAAGGACCTCTCCAGTGTTATTGTTTTCTGTTCAACAAGAAAATCTGTCACGGTTTTAGAACGTGGGTTAAAAAAAGAAGGAATTAAGGTAGGTGCTATTAGTTCTGATTTAGATCAGCGCCAACGCGAAGAGGTGATGATTAATTTCAAAAACGGCAACATCAGTGTACTCGTCGCAACCAATATTGTTGCTCGGGGCATCGATATAGAAGGGGTTGAGTTGGTTATTAATTATGATGTGCCCCGTGATGCCGAAGAGTATGTGCATCGTATTGGTAGAACGGGTAGGGCGGATGCAAAGGGTATTGCCTTCACCTTTATTAATACTGATGAACAGCGTGATTTTAGTGATATTGAAAAATTGATTGGAACGGAAGTTAAAAAGATTAAAGTTCCTGAGCACCTGGGTGAATCACCAGAATATGCCCCGTCGGCGCAGCGTTCTAATAAGGGTAGAGGCAACTTTAAAAAGCGACGTAAAAACTAAAAAGGTTACTTAATAGTTGCTAGATACTTGATGCTCTTCAACTTAGCGAACTGCTTGAGCTCACCCTTTCTCATAATTAGTTTACCACATCCTGTAGCTTCATCGTAATCGTACACCTGGTAGATGTACGTATGATCATCTTCC
Source organism: uncultured Cyclobacteriaceae bacterium (assembly GCA_965368405.1). Classification (GTDB taxonomy): domain Bacteria; phylum Bacteroidota; class Bacteroidia; order Cytophagales; family Cyclobacteriaceae; genus S012-113. Next base: position 11,142 of record CBDUMS010000046.1, on the reverse strand, counting down.
GCTAAGGTATTTCTTAACTCCTCACTTATTTCAAATGGTGTTGTAAAATTACCTGTGTTAGCCACCACATAAATTCGCTTATGTTGGCCATCGAATTCAAAGCTTTCGATTTGCCATAAACTTCCAAAGCTAAACTTAACAAGAGCTGCTAAATCAGGTTTTTCGGCATGGGAAAGCATATACTGTTCGTATCGCACAATATTATCTAAAACGATATTATACAGTAATTCTGGCAGAGGCTCACCAACATTTCCGGTTGGTTTTACATCCTCGGCCTTTACTCCAAACACCTTCGACCTAAATTGGCTCAGATCGATTTTACTGCTCCAGATGTAATTAACAACACCTAAGTAAACCGATTCGAACTCTTCGATAAAGGCGGCACTTAGGGTAAGAATCGTATCCCACCCCACTGCTTGCGCCAGTGATTGATCAATTTTAGTTATACAATTAAAGTTCTCGGTAAAATAATCGAATTTCCGAATATCGAAATTGCTTAGTTTGTGAGTGCCTGAACGCAGGCAATCTAACTTGAAAATCAGTTGAGACGCTTCAATATCAACCCCAACACTAAAAAATACATGTTTTTCAGTGTGATTGTGGTGCTTAATCTTCGCCCAAGTGAAAGACTTGAATTTGCCAGCAACTTGCCAGTAGCGTTCATTTTCTAATATGTAACCGTTGGGTAAAATAGCCTCGCCCCAACTATTTGTTGGATGCATGATGTATTCAGCAAAGTCTTGCCCAACTTGTTTCAATTGATCGTCGGAAGCCCGATAGTTCGTCGCAGCATAGCTCGCTAACCGAGATAGCTCATCCCATTGGAATAAACCGTCGTCCGAAGTGGAACGGGATGCCAATGGTTTTATATGATACTTCACGGAATCACTAATGCTGTCTATATCACGCTTAAGCTCATGATCGTTATAGAACTTAATCAACAGGTCATCCAACTGTGGATGTTCAACCCCGTCGCCAAAGACAGCTTTAACCTCTAGCAGTATCTGATACTTATTGTAGCGCAGAAACAACAGCTGCAGGGGTACAAATTCCAAATTATTATTAATCGTTGCAGTAATAAAAGTTTCGGCCTGTCGGAACGATTCAACATATGCTTCCGAATCCGTATCACGGAGATGAATACTGGCTTTAACTTTTTTTAAGAGGTTAGTGGTAAGGTCCTTCATTTTAATAATTGCGGTAGAATTCACGTATATTTTCGGTGATTTTTCTATAAAACTCTTCGCTCAACATATTGAATGTTGCATCACGATCTGGAGGTGTTTGTTCTTTACTTTTGGTGACCTCGAGCTGCTCTTCAGTTAATGCTCTTTCATCGCCATTAAAAAATCCCCACTTCGAAACCCAGATATGCTCCACAGGAAACATTTCTTCCTTAACTACACGACCGGCACGATTGGTTTCGTATATGGTCATCGACATCAAAGCATTTGACGTTACTGTTTTTTCGTTAACAACATAGGTAGCTTTTACTGTCGCATATACATTAACAACCTCCTTCGTTGGATCAGATGCCGGTGTTTCCGAACCGGTGTTACCGGTGTTACCTGTATTACCCGTGTTACCGGTGTTACCTGTATTGCCGGTGTTACCTGTATTGCCGGTGTTACCTGTATTGCCGGTGTTACCTGTATTGCCGGTGTTACCGGTATTACCGGTGTTACCAGTATTGCCCGTGTTACCAGTATTGCCCGTGTTACCGGTGTTACCAGTATTGCCGGTATTTCCGGTGTTGCCTGTATTGCCTGTATTACCTGTATTACCCGTGTTGCCTGTATTTCCGGTGTTTCCCGTGTTGCCTGTATTACCAGTATTCCCAGAAGCACCGCTACAAGCTCCCAGTTTATCTCCATGATTTAAGTGAGCCTGGAGGGCCGATTTACTTACCTCAATGGTTTGTGGGTTACTACCGTCGGGCTTGTGGCATATGACTACTTTTTCGTTACTTGAGTTACCATTATTACCGCTATTGCCATTATTACCGCTGTTCCCATTATTACCGCTGTTGGCTTTTTTCGCATTTGAACTGCTATTAGAAGTAGCACTACCTGACTGAGGAACTGCTCCGGAACCCATAGGCTCATTATTAACAGCTGCTCCAGCTGGAATATCGCGGGTGTACGTGGCAACCACGACACTATCGCGCGTTAGTTGTTCTGTAGATTCTTTTAAGTAAACATTACCAATATTAAAATCCTGATAGCGCAGAACAATCTCATGATCAGGCTGAATACCTAAGGCAACCATTTCTTTTGGATTATAAAACTCTACAAAATCCATTCGAGCTTCAGACGCATGTAAAAACTCGTCAACCTTATTCCTGAAATATTGTCCACTAACCGCAAACTTAGCAGGTACTGGATCCTGGTCCACCATAACATAGAGTGTAGCCATAATCCTGGCTTCCTCAATTCGATTATTGGTGTCTTTATAATTAGGAACATAAGTTTCTACTTCTTTGAAAATATAATATGCCTTTTTTGCATCTTCACGTGTTCCTTTTTGCAAGAATGCCAGCGCTCTTCCATAGGTTTCTTCTGCAGCATTTTGCTTTACCTTATCCACTTCTGCATAGTAATTCTTTGGGGTACCTATAATCTTTAAGGCTTCAGGAGATCGCAGAATTTCTTCATACATTCTATTGATCTTGTTATAGTTTTCCAAAATCCCTTTCCATTTCGAAGGATCGTTAGAATTTAATAAGTTCTGATTATTCAACTCAAGCGTTTGAATCGCTAGCGGATAGGCATCTGCCAGTGCTATTTTAGCCTTCTTATTCTTAGGGTTTTTCCTAAGCTTATCGACCGATTGTAAAACCGACAAATAATAATTGCCTTTCTCATAGGCCTTTTTGCCTGTTTGACAACTCTGAACTAGCATAATAATGCTTAATAGAGTAGCTAATTGAAGTATTTTGTTCATGGTGTTAGATGTTTGATTCGTTAAATGCTGAAGGCAACGCGCTCTTAGGTAAAATTTTCAATAATAATGGTAAGGTTAAGAAACTTCCCGGTAACGCAATAATTACGAAGGTGGGCAACATCTTTAAAATATCCAGAAGTTGGTTTCTAACAATAATTTGTTCCTCTTCCGTTAAGTCTTCTTTCGATGACTTAACCAATAAATCCATTAACTCTTTGCTTTCCCTAATTTCTGTGCCAATTATTTTTTTGTTTTGATCTACAACTTTTGAGATACGATCCAAAAACCGTGCCCGTATATCATCAAAGCTATTTTTAGACTGTAGGAATGGAATATTGCCCCAATTTGAGAGTACAAAACTTTCAATAGCCACCATGCTTTTCTCTAATTCATCACGGCTAAATGCTAGTTTATCTGATAGCTCAATAATAAAATCTTTCTCTTCCTCTGTTACAATTTTATCTGCCCAGATGGTGAGAATCGCTAGTTCTAAAATGTACTTTTTTATGAGCCAGCTTGTTGCTGGGGAAAAATCGATATCACTTACATTAACTTTAGTAGTAAGATAGGAGGCGGCTTCAGCTTCCATATGATTTGGCAGATGAGCACTGGCAAGAAACTGATTGAAAAGAATCTTCTCTTCGTCTTGAATTGTGTCATCGGAATAGGCCGCAGCAGCCATTATTTTTAACAGCAATAAGTGAACTTTATCGCGCTGCTCTTGGATATTCTGAACACTCACATCTTCGTTTCTACTCGTAATCCACTCTCCGAAGAAAAAAACATCGAGAAAGAGTAAACTATTATTAAAAAAGGCCACCCAGAAATTATCTAATTGTAACGACTCATCGTTCAATCGGTCGTTCAAGAGGGCTTCAACGATCTCTTCGTTGCTTAACTTTTTGCCCCAGAAATTCCTTTCTTTAACCTTTTTGTTTGGGATGATATTAGAATAGTACTCAATTATTGCTTCCGAGAGATAATGTACAAACTCATCGGGGTCGTCTGGGATGACCTCATCGGATGGAAAGACAGCCGTTTTAATAAAACCATCAAGTAAGACCAGCTTTAATTTAGCCTGTTGTGACATCTCCAAAAATTCAGCACTTTTAAACTCCTTTGGCAACACAGGATGGCCATAGATTAATCCATTTGAATGAGATGTTTTGTATAAATACTCATCCTTATCAGATAGTTTTTCTTCTTCCAGACCAACTTGTGTGCTAATTAGTTTCTTAAACCATCCTTTATCAGACAAATTCATGAAGTGAAATTAAAGTAGAATAGGTAAAGCATCATCATATTCCATGTCAAAATTGAAAATTTCTGTCAGTAAACAGCCTTTTTATTAATTCGCAGGAATTTTTTACCCCTTTTAATCTGTTACAAATTAGCTTTGTACCCTAAATCTCAATAAAAAATGAGTAGATCAAAACGTATTTTTATCTTTTTTGCAATCTTATTCTTTATCGCGCTTACCATTATTGCAGTTGATATGGCTTCTAGAACATCGTTTCCAGGGAAGAATAAGACCGATGCAGTTGAGCAACCGAATTAGCTGAACAGCCCAAATAGCTCTACTTCGACCTTTTCTACAATATTGGCAAAATCTTCTACGTTCGCTACAAAATCCATTTGGTTTACATCAACTACTAGCAGCTTCCCAAGTTTATAGCCTGAGATCCAATCTTCATAATGCTTATTTAGGTTTTTGAGGTATTCTAATTGGATAGCATCTTCAAAATCACGACCTCTTTTCTGTATTTGATCTACAAGCTTAGGCATATCGGCCTTTAAATAGATCAGCAAATCGGGCGGTTCTACAAATTGTATCATAGACTCAAAGATGTTCAAATAGCTTTGGTAGTCGCGATCGTTAATATGACCCGAAGAATGCAGGTTCGCTGCAAAAATATAAGCATCTTCATAAATGGTTCTATCCTGAATCACTGTATTACCCGAATTTCGAATAACATTTATCTGATTAAACCGGCTGTTCAAAAAATAGATCTGAAGATGAAAGGCCCATCGTGCCATATCCTTATAAAAATCTTTTAGATAGGGGTTATTATCTACAGATTCAAATTCAGGTTGCCAACCATAATGCTTTGCCAGCATTTCACATAAAGTGGTCTTACCCGATCCGATATTACCCGATATGGCTATATGCATAGTGTTTTTTTGTCAAAGCTAGCACATCATATAACTAGATTGAAGATTTAGTTGGGTAAATATCCTTTAGTTTTGTAGTCATTCTAAAATTCTCACCAAATATTACGATAAGATGTTAAGCGGACTTGGAAAGTATCATAACCTTGAGGTTATACGGGAGAGTCCACACGGCTTTTATCTTAAGCTAGGCGATTCAGAGGTCTTATTGCCGAATAAATACTGTGATGGTCTTAAACCAGGCAGTGAGGTTAATGTCTTTATTTATAAAGATTCGGAAGATCGCCCTGTAGCTACCACCGAAAAACCATTAGCTACATTAGGTGAATATGCCTTAATGGAAGTAGTAGGGGAGGCGCCTTTTGGGGTTTTTGTTGATATGGGGCTGGAAAAGCACCTTTTAGTGCCAAAGTCGGAGATAGGTCAGGAAATGGAACAAGGTAAGAAATACCTTATCCGAGTAATGATGGACTTTAAAACGGAACGCCTAATTGGAGTTGCCAAGATTGAAGGATATTCCGAGCTTCCTGAAGAACTCGAGATAGATGATCAGCTCGAAGGTTGGGTGTATCAAAAGACTGATTTAGGGTTCAAGATTTGGACGGAGCAGAGTTTCATAGGATTAGTTTACCATAATCAGATATTCACACCAATTGCTGTAAATGATAAGGTAACATGTTTTGTAGACAATATCCGGGAAGATGGCAAGGTAGATCTTAGGATAAAGAAGGGAGGCCTCGATTCTATTAGTGGCGATGCGCAAATTATTTTGGCTTACTTAAAAGAACATGATGGCAGTATGGATATTACTGATAAATCTAGTCCGGAAAAAATTCAGCAAATCTTTGGACTAAGTAAAAAGGCGTTTAAGAGGGCGATTGGTTTGTTATATAAAGATAAGATTATTGGTTTATTTGAAAATTCAATCGTTTTAAATGAACCTAATTGAAGCTAGCGTTTATTGATCTGTCTATTTCTTCAAGCTCTCCAGTTTTCAATGATATTAGAATAATTAAAATTAGAGAGTTTTATCAGAGGTTATTCCGTATGTCTCGCTATACGAGACGGTCAAGTTGAAAATCTAGAAAAAATTGCTATATTGCATCTTGTGAGAGTGTGTTAAATGTGCTTTATTGACTTATTTGGCAAATTTTCATGCTATCCTCGGTTCGGTAACTTTTTTATTTAGTATAAAAAAATCTAAGTAAAGTGCAATTTTTTAAAAGGCATAATCTGTGGATTTATATTGCTCTAATTATCCTTTTAGGGAACATTAGTCATGTTCAAGGTCAACCTGGTGAGATTATTGAATTTGGAGATCAGGTACTTGACCCAAACTCTGATGGATTTGTTTCTATTTCACCATTAGGTTTTAATATAGACAATTATGATGTTGATGAATTTGAATTAAAGATGTTCGGTGTTCCCATCTTTGGTGACGGTGAAGCATTAAATGACGTTCAGAGTGGTCAACCTTGTGGTGTCGTTGATATTACATTAGATTCAGCCGGCTATGGCATCTATGCGGGGTACGATAATAATGAAAACCTCATCTTTCGGTTTAGGCTAGCTGGCGACAGAAAAAGCGTTCAGTCTTACACAATTTTCATGGATACAGATCAACTGGTGGGTGCTAATGATCCTAATTCAAGCGCAGTAAACCCTGGATTTGAAATAGAGATTACGCTCATACAGCGATTTGGGGTTTACATTTACGATATTGACGGAACTGATGCATGTCCTACTCCGCTTAGGTCGTATAGTGTTGATACTCATCAGCAGAAGTCGACTTCCTCAAGGCAAAGTTGCGGAGACACAGATTATTATCTGGATTTTTATGTTCCGTTTTCAGATTTAACAGAGCTTTTTGGAATTACTCCGGATACCAATGTGCGATTTGCTGGCGTGACAAATATTTCTGCCACATGTGCTCTGGATGGGTCTATTAGTGATATCGGCGGAGTTGATGACATTGCATATGATGGTTGCTTTTCTTGCGCAATACTCGATTTAACTGAGAATCAATGCCCGTCGTCTGTATCCAATCTCTGTGATACATGCGCAGGATTCCCTTTAGGTGCCACGCAAACACCAACTATAGATTTACCGGTGATAGTTGGTGATGAAAATATCTCGGGTTCTTCTGAAGCAGATGCTGAAATATTTGTGTCATTATATTCGGCATTAGGCGACCTGCTCGATCAGGATACAATTATTTCGGATCCAACTGGATTTTGGGCATCTACTAATTTTATCAATCCATTAAATTTCGGGGATAGCGTTGTCGTCAATGCATTGCTTCCTGGGAAATGCGAGTCAGGAGCATTGGATACAGGGTTGAGTTTTGCAATCGTATCTCCTAATCAACCGCCAACGGTAACCGGACCTGGCATTTCTACTACTTACATTGAAAATGCTCCTCCTGTATTGTTTGCTGAAGAGATTATAGTAAGCGATGATAACACGATTTTGGAAGGAGCCTCGGTTAAGATTATTTCTAATTATGAGTTTGATCTGGATGTCTTGAATGCCAGTCCACCGGATGGAATAACGTTTACTTTTAATCCCAATAGCGCAACTATGGATTTTGTTGGTACGGCCAGTCTTGACAACTACCAATTGGCTCTTCGCAGTATCACATTCCAAAATCTAAGTGAAGCTCCGGCCTTAGATATCCGCCAAATAAGTTTTGAAGTATTCGATGGCACGAATATTTCGCAACCTTACGTAAGTAATATTCTCATAACGGCACAGAATGATCCACCTAGTATTGTCGTTGGTGGCACTGAAGTCGATACACTCTATTTTTCAACCCTGGAGGATGTTCCATTATCAATTTGTATTGAAGCACAAGATGTAGATCTTGATCAAATAGCGATTGACGCCTTTGCACTGGCAAATACTGCTGGCCAGATCGTTGAGCAAGACGGTCTCTGCTTGCTTTTTGAACCCAATCAAAATTATAATGGCCAAGAATTTATTGAAATAACTGTTTGTGATGATGGAAATCCTGCTCTTTGCGATGTGGTAGTTGCAGCTATTGAGGTTATACCTGTAAATGATCCTCCTCAGGTTATAAATGAAGGGGTTGTCGTTGATTCGGTATTTTATACTATTGAACAGGCAACCAGTCTGGAGTTTTGTCTCAATGGGTTTGATATAGAAGATGACGAAATTATTCTTGAGTCTGTCGAGGAGTTAACAACTAATAGCTCAACGTTTGAATGGCAATCGGAACTCTGCTTTTCTTATACTCCAGATCCAGTTTTTACAGGAATTGAAAAGCTGAAAATTACAGTTTGTGATACTGGTTCTCCTTCACGCTGCAGTCTGGTTTATGTTGAAATTGAGGTAGCAGATATAAATCTTCCTCCAGAAATAACGACCACTAATGCAGATACTCTTTATATAGAAATGTTCCAGAATACTACGAAGGAGATATGTATAGACGCTGTTGACCCTGATAATGACGAGCTTGATTTTGGAGAACTAAGCGACTTGCTAAGTATAGGTGGGACATCTGAATTATCGTATAGCTGTCTTAGTTATTCACCTCCAGACAATTATGTAGGCACGGTTCTCCTTGATGTAACTGTTTGCGATGATGTTACACCACCCAAATGCGATGCACTTGTTCTTAAAATAAATGTCCTACCGTTTAATAATCCACCCCAAGTTGTTAAAGAGACGATACCGGTAGATACTGTGTTCTTCGATACCGATGAAAACGTTCCTATTGAAGTATGTCTTGAGGTAATTGATCCTGATAATGATGCAGTCGTCACTACGGAAGTAGTAATTAACTCGGGCAACGGTACATTTGATGTCGATGGCTCATTATGCATACTTTTTTCCCCTGAACCAAATGAGATCGGCGATGTTTATGGTACAGTAACGATTTGTGATGATGGTGATCCGTCCAAATGTAGTGAGACAGTAATTGCAATAAATATCTCGCCATTAAATGATCCTCCTGAAATTCTTCTGAATGGTAACTCGGTGGATACTCTTTATTTTGAAACATTCCGAAATGTTGAGTTTGATTTTTGTCTTGAGGCGACCGATATTAATGACGACCTCTTAATTTTCGATGGAATTAAGGAAATTAATGGAGGTGGTTTTTATCAACCCGCTGTTGGAGACTTATGTTTTGGTTTTGTACCAGAAAATAATTTTGTTGGTAAGGTACTTCATCTTCTCACGATTTGTGATAACGGTGATCCTATAGGTTGTGATTCTGTATATGTCAGTGTAGATGTACTCATGCCCAATCGTCCTCCTCGATTATTTTATAATTCTGTTGAAACCGATACTATTCACGTTGTTACAAATGAAAATGAGCAGGTTGAAGTTTGTGTTGTAGCTACAGATGATGATGGAAATAATGTCTTTTTAAGTGATTTAGTCCTTATTTCAGGTGAGGGAAGTACTAGTTTTATTCAAGACAACAATCAATTCTGTTTTCAGTATTCCCCCACACTAGGGTTCTTTGGAAACTCATATTGGGGTCTCAATTTTTGTGATGATGGTCAGCCTAGCCAATGTGCCGAAATTGTACTTCACATAGAAGTTGCAAATGTTAATAGTCCACCTGAAGTTTATCAAAATGGTGCTGTTCTCGATACCCTAAGGTTTTCGACACCTGTAAGAACTATGTTAAGAGAATGTATTGAAGCAATTGACAAAGATGGCGATCTATTAAATTTAAGCACTCCGAATACGAGCCTTGCAAATGGGCTTGTTAGTGCTGATGGAGATGGTCTTTGTCTAAGTTATTCGCCACAAGATAATTTCCTTGGTTTAGATTACTTTAGTATCGAGGTATGCGATGATCGAGACCCTGCTCTTTGTGTTTCAGTGGTTGTAGAAATAGACGTATATACGGAAAACACAGCTCCAAGAATCTTCTATAATGGCGAGGAGTATGACACCATAGCAATATCTACTGTTGAAAAAACTGAGAGTTCTCTGCTATTTGAAGTTCAGGACAATACGATCGAGCAACTAATACTTAGCACTGCTAGTATTGTCGAAGGATCTGGCGAGCTAGTTGCCGGTATTGAATCAGGCCTTATTACTGCTAATTATACCCCGGATATTTTAAGTAAAGGAGGTCATGAAATCAACCTAGAAGTCTGCGACGACGGGCTACCAGTTTTATGTGACCAACTAGTTGTCCAGGTAACTGTCTCTGAACAGGAAATTTTCCCATTCGAAGCCATCTCTCCGAATAATGATAACCTCAACGATTACTGGGTAATTCAGGGTATTGAACATTATCCTAATAATTCAGTACGAATTTTTGATCGATGGAATAACCTCGTATTTGAAATGGATCAATATAATAATAATGATCAGGTTTGGCGTGGTGAATCAAATCGTGGGATTAGTAAATCATCGCTTAATGATGGTACATATTTTTATAAAATAACTTTAGCTCCAGGGGCTGATATAATTGGCGGGGCAGTAGTTCTTAAAAAATAATGCGATACCTTAAGCTCATTATAGTAGCATTTTTTTGCTTGCCTTCTAGTCTTCTGGCACAGCAGGCGGGTATTTATTCTCAATATATGTTTAACGGCTTGGCTATAAATCCAGCGTATGCCGGATACGATGGTATGCTCAGTATTACAGCACTTGGTCGATTACAAAATATAGGATTAGAAGGGAGCCCGAACACACAAGTTTTCTCCGCGCATGCACCGATTGTAAACGATAAAATTGGAGTAGGCCTGCAGTTTTTTCATGAGAGCATTGGTGTGACAGATCAAACGGGTATCTATGGCGCATATAGCTACAAGATATTCTTCGACAAATTGACCTTGTCCTTAGGACTTCAAGCTGGTGTTAATTTTTATAAGACAAATTTCACATCATTGATTACAAATGACCCTGGAGATCCTGTTTTCAATGACGATACCAGATCAATCACACCAAACTTCGGAAGTGGGGCAATTCTTAGCGGCGAAAAAATATTTTTAGGGTTATCAATGCCTCAAATGCTTTCAGTGGGTAATAAAGATAAAGTTA